>JBCAWP010000030.1:0-14704 GCA_038534535.1 Pseudomonadota bacterium | reverse complement strand
AAACTACATATTCGGCGGTAACCAGGCCAAAAATAAAATCGAGATGACGGCGCCCGTTACCCAGGCAGCGGCCAGTCAGAAGATCGACATGACCGCGCCGGTGACCCAGGCCCCTGGGGCCACTGGCAATCAATGGACAATAGCGTTTGTCATGCCGGATGAGTGGACGATGGAGACGCTGCCGACCCCAAACGATCCATCCGTTGTGCTGCGCGAAGTGCCAGGCCGTTTGGTGGCAACGGTGCGGTTCAATGGCCGGGCGCGCCCCGATGCCCAAGCAGCGAAAACTGAAGACCTGGAAGCGTGGATCGCGGCCAACGGGTATGAGGCAACCGGGCCTGCCGAGGTTGCCTTCTATAACGCGCCCTATGTCCCGGGGCCGCTCCGGCGCAATGAGATCATGATCCCAGTTCGCGCGGTCGATTAAGATACTGGCGCTGGAAGACTGGTCGGAGTGAGAGGATTCGAACCTCCGACCCCCTCGTCCCGAACGAGGTGCGCTACCAGGCTGCGCCACACTCCGACCTGAGGCGTGGCAAATAATGCCTCGGATGGGGCGTTGGCAAGAGGCAAATCGGCTGAAATACGACCGCTTTCAGCCGGTCAAAATCGTCTGATCAAGCTGTCAGGTCGGCCGTTTCTTTTTCAGTTTGAGGAGCTGACGATGCGGTCCGCTTCTCCGTCTGGATATCGGGGATCAGATCGGCGACGAGTTTGGCCGAGGACACGACGCCCGGCAGGCCAGCGCCGGGGTGCGTGCCGGCGCCGACGAGATAGAGCCCGCGCACTTCTTCGCTCCGATTATGGGGACGGAACCAGGCGCTCTGGAGGAGTTTTGGTTCGAGGGCGAAGGCGGCGCCGCGGAAGGATGAAAGCCGGTCCTGGAAGTCGAGCGGCGTGATAAAGTGAGAGGCCGCTAGGGCATCGCCGAGGCCGGGTAGCAGGGTCTCTTCCAGCCGGTCCTGCACCATCTGACGATATCGCTCGCCGAAACTTGTCCAATCGACACCCGAAGAGAGATTCGGAACAGGGCTGAGCACGTAAAAACTATCGCAGCCGTCCGGTGCAAGCGAGGGATCGCTCGCCGTTGGCCGATGCAGATACATGCTGAAGTCTTGGGTCTGCGTATGATTGTGGAAGATATCGTCCAGGAGGCCTTTATAGCGCGGCCCCAGGATCATCGAATGGTGCGGGACGTCGTGGAACGGGCGATCCGTGCCGAAATACCAGACAAAGAGACTCATGGAGTATTTGCCGCTTTCGATTTTCTTATCGGTCCAGCGGCGACGTTTGATGTCCGGCAGGAAGCGGCCATAGGTCGTGGCTGGATCGACGTTCGAAACGACAAGATCCGCCGGGATGACTTCCCCGGATTCCAGTTCAACGCCTGTTACTGTGCGTTTCTCGGACAGAATACGCTTCACACCGGAATTGTACCGCACGGTGCCGCCCTGGCGCTCGATGAGGGACACAATGCCTCTAACGAGGGCGCCGGTGCCGCCGACGGCGTAATGCACCCCATACTTACTCTCAAGGTGCGCGATCAGGCAGTAATAGGCCGTTGTTGAGAACGGGTTGCCGCCAATGAGGAGTGGGTGGAAACTGAAGACGGTTTGGAGTTTTGGGTCGTTAAAGTAATCGGCCACCTTGCCGAACACCGAGCGGT
Organism: Pseudomonadota bacterium; assembly: GCA_038534535.1. Taxonomy (GTDB): domain Bacteria; phylum Pseudomonadota; class Alphaproteobacteria; order Caulobacterales; family Hyphomonadaceae; genus CALLCD01. Next base: position 13,038 of record JBCAWP010000030.1, on the reverse strand, counting down.
ATCCGCCGAGGCGGATCAAATCGACAACGGCGCGGGCCGTGAAGGTGAGGCTGTGAAAAGGCTTGTCGACAAGTTCGACAAAGGCGACATCGAAGATGCGCCCACTCTCCTCCATGAAGCGGTCATAGCTGTCGACTTCGCCCGGCGCGAATTTCGCGATCTCCGCACGCATTTTGTCCCGGTCGGCCGAGTATCGGAACACGGAACCATCGTCGAAGTGAATCTCGTAGAAGGGGTCGCAGGGCTTGAAGACGACATCGTCTTCGCGGCGCCCGCCGCAGGCTTCCCATAACTCGTCGAAAATGTGCGGTGCGGTGATAATGGTCGGCCCCGCATCGAAGGTGTAGCCGTCTATATCATAGGTGTACGCGCGCCCACCGGGGCCATCGAGTTTCTCCAGAACGGTGACCTCATAACCCTTTGCGGCGAGACGGGCGGCCGTGGCGAGGCCACCTAGGCCGCTGCCGATGATGACGGCGTGGGGAGCGTGTGTTTCAGCCATGGTCATTCTCACCTATGATGGGGTCTACGCCAGATCGTAATGTCAAATTGACAATGCACAATGTCTAAAACAGTATACATTGTGATGAGGCGTGGCCATGACTGAAACGGTTCTTTTGACCCTCGGCCGATTGCCTAAGGGGTTGGAATTAGCGCGGGCGCTGCATGGCGCCGGCTGCCGCGTTCTCGTGGCTGACCCGTTCGGGCTGCATGTGTGTAAACCCTCGCGCGCCGTCGCGAAGAGTTTTCGGGTTCGGGCGCCTAATCAGGACCGCCAGGGCTATCTCGATGATCTCGCCGATATCATCGATGGGGAAGGCGTTGATCTCGTGGTTCCAGTCTCGGAAGAGGCTGTACACGTCTCCTTTCTAAGGGAGCGCCTGCCGGAGGGTGCGCGCCTGTTCGGGCCGCCACGTGCCTTATTACAGGCGCTCCACGACAAATTCCTGTTTAATGAGCGGGTCGCAAAACTGGGTCTGAGGGCGCCAGCAACCTTTGAGGCAGGTACGCCTGAAGCCGCCGATTTTACCACCCGCAGCGATTATGTCGTGAAACCGCGCGAAGCCTGCTCCGGGACCGGGGTAAAACTTCGCAAGGCCGGCGCGCCGTTGACTGTGGAAGATCGACAGCCCGGCAATCTGGTGCAGGAACGGCGATATGGTCAGGAGGTGAGTAGTCTGACCTTGGCGCGCGACGGCCGGGTGCTCGGAACCGCTGTTTACCGGGGGCTCATATATTCCGGAACGGTGTCCTGCTGTTTTGAGCGGGTCGACACGTGCCCTGATGTTCATGCCTTCATTGAGCGGTTTGTTTCCGATACGGATTATTCTGGGTTCATCGCATTTGACTTTATTCTTGATGGGGAGGGCGGGGCCTGGCCCCTGGAGTGTAATCCGCGCCTGACAAGCGGGGTGCACCTGATGCGGGCCGATGATCTGGCGGCGGCGGTACGCCCCGGCCTCTCGGCGCCGACGGTACGGCTGAACGAGACGCGGCGTTACCAGGAGGGGCATACGACACTCACGGAGACGTATGCGGCGATTTTCCGCCCGAAGGAGTTTTTCCGCCGGTTCGGTTATCTCTTACGATCGAAAGACGTCATATTTTCGATGCGGGATCCACTCCCGTTCTTTCTGATGACGCCGATGTCCTGGACGATCCTCCGTAAGGTGATCTTCGGTGGAAAGTCCTTTGGTGAGGCGGCGACGGATGACATCGTCTGGGATGGGCGCCATGGCGACGCATCAGACGGGACCGCTCGTGCACGGGTTAGTTTGAACGATGCCGTACACGAATGAAGATCTGTTCGGCGGGCCGCGTCGTGAGACGCGCGGCGGGGCGGACCTCTTCCCCGCCGACGATTTCAAAGTCGAAGGCCTTGATCAAGGTTGCGAGAATGAGAGCGCTTTCGATCGCGGCGAAGCCGGCGCCGACACAGGTATGGGGCCCCAGACCGAACGGAATATAGGTGCCCGGTACGCGTTCATTGTCCCGCTCCGGGGCAAAACGGTCCGGGTCGAAGACGTCCGGGTCCTGCCAGAACTTTTCGTGGCGGTGGATCGTCCACGGCGCAATCATGATCAAGGCGCCGCGGCGCACCTTGTAAGGCCCGATCCGTCCGCTCCTGAGGGCGACACGCGGCATGAAGGTGATCGGCGGATAGAGGCGGAGGGTCTCCTTGAAGACGTTTTTGGCGAAGGGGAGGTTTTTGACCGCGTCAAAGCTCGGGGCCGCGTTACCAAAGGCGCTGTCGGCTTCGCGCCGGAGCCGTGCGGCGAGTTCGGGATTGGTGCCGAGGATATAGAACGCCCAGGTCAGGGCGCTCGCCGTGGTCTCATGGCCGGCCAGGAAGAAGACGCCGAGTTGGTCGATCAACTCGTCCCGGGTGAACGCCTCGCCCGTTTCAGCGTCGCGCGCGGCGATGACCGCGGCGGCGATATCATTATAGGTGCCTTCTTCGGCGGTGAGGTGCGTGTCGATGAGGGTTCCGAGATGGGTGCGGATGCGCTGGCAGGCGGCAAGCACATGGTCTTCTTGGCGGACCGCTGTCCAGGCTGGATCGACGATCAGGCGCCAGATTTTGACCTGGGCCACGTCGCGTTCAAAGACCGAGAAATCTTCAAAGACGTCCCGCGCAATGTCCGTTTCGAGCGAGGTCGAAAAGACGGTGCGGCAGATAATGTCCGCGGTGAGATGGCTCATGGCGAGGTCGAGAGAGAGGGGCTCACCGGTGGTCGCGGACTGGGCGAGGCGGTCGACATAATCGTCGACCGCGGCGCGCATGCTGCTGAAGGCGTGGGCGAGGCGCATATGAGAGAAGGCCGGGTCGATCATCGCCCTCTGGCGTCGCCAGCGCGGGCCATCGGAGACAAAAATGGAATCGCCGATCAGCGGCTCCAAGGCCCCGACCATCAAATCGCTTTTCGGGAAGATTTCGTCGGTATCCATCATGATCTCCCGGACGAGATCAGGATGGTTGAACAGTTTGATCGAGCGCCGCGAATAGCCAAGCTCGCCGGCATCCATCCGGAAGGCTTCGGCCGGCAAGAGGCTGAGAAGATCGCCGTCGCCGCGCCAAACGGTGCGGGCAAGGGCGGCAATCGGCGGCAAGGGTTTCGGCCGCGGCGGGCGGAAAAGGTCCGGTGTCGACATCAAACGCGTCCCATCATTTTCAAAGAGACATCAATAAGAGCACGGCCATGACCCTTCACCACATCTTCGAAATCTTCATTGTGCTGCATATTATCGGCGGTGCGCCGGGGCTGATTTCGTTTTGGGTGCCGATCGCGGGACGTAAGGGCGGGGCCCTCCACCGCAATTGGGGCCGGTTTTTCACCTTCTCCATGCTCTTTACCGGGACGATGGCCATTTGTATGGCAAGCCTGACGCTGATGGCACCGATGGAAACCCATCCCGGACTTGTGTCGCACCCAGACTTCTCTGATCCAGCCCTCGTTCGCGGAATTTTTGGCTGGATGATGCTCTATCTTGCGATCCTGACGATTAATCTCGCCTGGTATGGGTGGCGCTGCATTGCCAATCGCGGTGACCATCTTGCCCATCGCCGGCCGTTCAATATGGCGCTCCAGGTGATCCTCACCGTCGCCTCGGCGAATTGCGCGATCCAGGGCATTCTGATTGGTCAGCCCATGATGATCGGAATCTCCATGGTGGGCTTTGCGACTGTTGCGACCAATGTCTGGTTCATCCTGAAGGATCGACCGGAACCGATTGGGTGGTTGACGGAACATATCAAGGCGATCGTTGGAACGGGGATTTCGGTTTATACGGCCTTCTTTGCCTTCGGCGCGGTGCGCCTGGTGCCGGAACTCGCGCTCGCGCCGGCGCTGTGGGCCGTGCCCTTGGTGACGGGTCTCGCCCTGATCATCTACCACCAGCGCCAAGTTCGCCGCCGGTTTCGTGGCAAGGGCCCAGCCCCGCGCCACGCGCCCCGGCCGGCGCTTGATGGGGCTCGCTAGCTGGATCAGGCGACGGCCCGCGCCAGCGCGCATTTTGACCAGACTTCCGACAGGGCCGAGACGAGACGGTCGATATCTTCATCGGAGTGGACGGGGCTCGGCGTTAAGCGGAGCCGCTCTGTCCCTTTGGGAACCGTCGGATAGTTGATCGGCTGCACATAGATGCCATGGTACTCCATCAGCCAATCTGAGACCATTTTGCAATGGACCGGATTGCCCACCATCACCGGCACAATATGGCTCGGGTTTTCTAGGGTCGGAATGCCGATATCGCGCAGGCGCGCGCGAACTTTCTCCACCTGCCGGCGCTGTTTCAGCCGCTCAAACGGGCTTTCCTTCAGGTGTTGAATGCTGGCGAGGGCCCCCGCCGCAACGGCCGGCGGGAGGGCCGTTGTGAAGATGAACCCGGAGGCGAAACTACGGATGAAATCGCAAAGCGCCGTGGATGCCGCGATATATCCGCCGAGCACACCATAGGCTTTTGCCAACGTGCCTTCGATGACGGTGATCCGGTCCATCAGGCCTTCCCGTTCCGCGACGCCGCCGCCGCGTGGACCGTAAAGGCCAACAGCGTGGACCTCGTCGAGATAGGTCATGGCATTGTATTTTTCGGCGAGGTCGCAGAATTCCGCGATCGGCGCGATATCGCCGTCCATGGAGTAGACGGACTCAAAGGCAATGAGTTTTGGCAACGCCGGGTCGATCTCTTTCAACTGACGCTCAAGATCTTGGGGATCATTGTGCCGGAAAATCCGCTTCGTTGCCCCGCTATGGCGAATGCCCTCAATCATGGAGGCGTGGTTCAGCTCGTCCGACAAAACAACGCAGCCGGGGAGGCGGGCGGCCAGGGTGCTGAGCGCGGCCCAGTTGGAGACATAGCCTGAGGTGAAGAGGAGGGCAGATGGCTTGTTGTGGAGGTCTGCCAGTTCGCGTTCCAGGAGAACATGGTAGTGGTTTGTGCCGGAGATGTTGCGCGTGCCGCCAGCGCCGGCACCGCATTTATCGATCGCCTCATGCATGGCAGCCAGGACCTTTGGGTGTTGGCCCATGCCGAGATAATCATTCGAGCACCAGACGGTGATGTCGCGCGGGCCGATATCCCCATGGTTCTCAGCCGCCGGAAACGCGCCCTTGCGGCGCTCAATATCAGCGAAGACCCGGTAGTTCCCCTCGCCCTTCAGATCGGTCAGCCTATCCTGGAAGTAAGTTTCATAGTCCATTACGTCCTCCGCAATATCTCTCGTGATCGTGTAGGTGCATCGCGCTCGCCAAGGGCGATCTCGCTCTGGTTCGCCCAAGGCCAAAGGGCTGTGTCCCGTATGGGCAGAACGAGCATCCAGTGTTCCAAAACCGCCAGCCAGGCGAGGGCCGAGACGAGCGAGAGGGCGATGGCGGCGAAACTGCCGGCCATCTGCTGGACTGCGATGTATGTGATAATGCTCGCCGCGCTTGTGGCGAGTGTGATGAAGATGGGAAAGAACGCCGTGACCCGGCGCTTTCCGAAATAGGTCGATAGATAGGTCAGATGGGCCGGCAGGACCTCGTCGGAGACATTTGGCGCACCGAGAAACACCACAAGCTTCGCATTGATCCGCATACCCCATAACAGACAGAATGTGGCGGCGGCGACGGGGTTTGCCGCGCCCCAAGACATCGCGATGAGCAGGATTGCATGGGCAGCAATGGCGAGCTCGTGGTGGATCACGGTTTCAGCGGAGACCAGGAAGCGTGGCCAAGTTTTAAGGCCGGGCGGACAGGGCGTTTTGCGGGGCCCTGATATATAGCCAAACAAGAACATCGCTTCGTGCCAGGCCCAGAGAACGATGCCAGCCAAGAACCCTGCATAGGCGGCGCCGATACCGGTCTGGTCGCGTAACCAGACGACGGCACCCATCGCGGCAACCATCAGCCCGGAAAGCCCGATCGCGATCCTCAAATGTGCGCCGCGCCCGCGCCCGGTCAACCAGAACAGGATGCCGGTGGCTGACCACCAGATCAGCACGGCTGTAAGCGCAGGAACGGCAATGTCTGCCATCACCAAACGGGCTCCAAGCGCGCGCGTTTCGGTAATTTGTTCTTTCGGGTCCGCAGGAAGAAGAGGCGCGCAAAGGTGACGCCGGCAGAGGCGGCATGGCGCGCCTTGCGCAGCGCCGCGATCGGCCCCTTGCGCCCCGACAGCGCTTCCAGGCTATCGGCCGACTTACGAATGGATTCCAGCAGGCTGTGGAACTTCGGATTGTCGAGATCGATTTCGACCGGGAAGACCTGGCGCGCAATTTCGTTGCAGAGGCGGAAGACCTTGAAATCATATTCCGTTGGGTCGACCCCAAGGGCGGCGTGGAAAGCCGGTCGGCGGTGGTCGCGCACATACATGGTGGCGTAGACGGCCAGGAGGAAAAACCGGATCCAGAGACGGTTTCCGCCGGTCAAGAGTTTCGGGTTGGCCCGCATGAGGAGCGCGAAGGCTTCGCCGTGGCGGAACTCGTCATTGCACCACTCTTCAAACCATTTGAAGATCGGGTGGAAACGAAACTCCGGATGGCGTTCCAGCTGGCGGAAGATTGTGATGTAGCGGGCGTAGCCGATTTTCTCCGACAGATAGACGCTGTAGAAAATATATTTCGGTTTGAAGAAGGTGTACTTCTTGGTGCGCGTGAGGAAGCCGAGATCAACACCGATGCCGAAGTCTTTCAGCACATGATTTATGAAGCCCGCATGGCGGGCCTCGTCGCGGCTCATCAGCTTGAAGAGCGCTTTCACATCGGGATTGTCAGATTTGCGTACGATTTCGCGGTACAGCACGCAGCCTGAAAATTCTGCCGTCAGTGAGCTGACGAGAAAGTCGACGAACTCGGCGCGAAGCTGAGGGTCGAGTTTATCGAGGATATTGTCGAACTCGTCGGTTCGCTTGAAGTGCCCCTTGTTTGGGTCGGCTTCCATTTCGGCGATCAGGGCGTCCCATTCTTCCCGAACCGGTTCGACATCGATCTTGTCCATCTCTTCGAAATCGGTGGTGTAAAAGCGCGGGCTGAGCAGCGTGCTCTCAAGTGCGGCGTCATTCGTGTTGAAAGACTGGACCTGGTCGCCGAGGGCTTCCTCTGCGGTGATAGCCTGGTCGGTCATTTGATCCTCCCGGTAGAAAAGCTGACTTCATAGAGTTCTGTGAGTTCGAAAAAGGCGGCGATCCGGATCCAGAGGCGTTCAATTGGACCGGATTTACGCACCGTTGCGAGGCGCCGAAGCCGCGCCGACTCCCCGAACGGAACCGTGATGCGCGGCCCGTGTACGGTGATTTTATCGCCAATCTCAGGCTGCACACCGCCGTCGAGTTCGACATGGGCCTCGAGGGACTCCCATGTGTGGTTCACGATGATCGTGCAGGGCAGCGAGAATTCTCGCGCCGATTGGGCGGGTTCAAGGTCTATCGTGGTCATCGCCTCTCCCTTCAGGCTGGAGGAGCACAGCAAAGGAGGCTGCGCTGGCGTCGCTGAATGCGTTCAGGGCGACGGATTTTGATGTGGACGGATCGCTCAAGATCAGGCGGCCATCGGTGGTGCGTGCGAGGGTGACAGGCGGGGCCGAGCCGATGCCGCGACGGCGCCGCTCAAAGGCGATGGCGCGCATGGCGGTACGGACAAATCCGCCGCTATCTGCTGAGAAGACGTGGACAGTTTCGCCGGTGTCCGCCGCGTGGACGGAGACGGCGCCGTCCGGCTCATCCACAAAAACCAGTGAGGCCGAGGCCGCGACGTCTTCGACGCGCGGTTTGAGCACGCCGGCGCCCGTAGACGAGGCCAGGGCGGCAATGGCGACCGAGAGTGCCAAGACGCAGCCCACCGCGATGAGGAGCGGTTTGGGAACCTTAATCTCGTCATGATGGTGGTGGGGCTCAGCTACGCTCATCGGGCTCTCCTTAGACCGTTCCGGCCGCACTGGCGGGTGTGCGCGCGGGGCGCGTTGACCGGCGCGGCGCGTCTGTCGCTTCGGTGATCTGCGTGGTCTCCGGCGCCTTGGCCGCAACGGCTTCGGCCAAGAGGCGTGAGACGTGATCAGGGGTCTCAATCGCCCGCAGCATGGGGACGGGCTGACCATAGCGGAAGGGGCGCGCAAACGGCCAGAGATGCAGGTAGCCGATCCGGTGCGGTCCGGTAATTTCGAGGGCGATATCGCCGACGCTGCCATGGCGTTTCAGCTGCGCGCCGACCATCCGGTCGAAGGGGAGATTGAAGTATTTCCGAAGGGCGATGCCGTGGCGCATGACAATCCTCTCACTTGTTAAAGTGAACAGGGCGGCGCGGGACATGCCATACGCAATTCCCCCTAATATGAGGGTCGCCAACGCCGCGGCGCCGAGGGACACAATCACCGCTTGGAACAGGCCGCCGGCAGTGGCGCCCGCAACGCTTAGGGCCGATAGGCGCCAGACCGTCGCGACGAGGATATAGGCCCAGAGCCACCGGATCCGGAAGGCGCCGAACAGAAGTCCCTTAGCCGTGGGTTGGCCTTGCCAAAGAATGGTTTCACCCTCCGGCAAAGGCTGGGGCAGACCTTTGACAGGTTCGATCGGCCCGGATTCCTCGTCGCGAAACAGCATCAGACCAACGGCTCCTGGCGTGAGGCCATGGCGTAGAGTTTGCCGCCGCCGAAGTATCCGCAGATGCGGTCTTCCTCACGGCGGGTCACGCTTTCAGGGTGCTGGGTTTCCGGCACGCGCGTGAACTGGTCCGCGGTGATCGCTTCGACATAGACACCGCGTTCCCGGCCTGGGCCACCATTGATCTGGGCGAAGGGCACCGGCAGGAGAACGCGCCGGTGGCGGCCATCTTCGAGGGAGACCTCAACCTCGTAATACCGGATGATCGATTCCGACCGGTCGACCCAGAGATCGACCACTTTACCGGCGACTTTCCGGTCGGCGGCGAAGACTTTCAGGCCGCGCGGGTCTGTGTCCTGGTTCGCGACTTCATAGCCCGGGCTGACCCGATAAGGGGCAATCCGCGGCTCACCTTCGCGCGTCAGGTCCGGATATTCTGCGCGCTCGGCATAGGAGGCCGGCCCCACACCATCAACGAGGGGGTCGCCGGTCGGAACATAGGGTGAGCCATCCCATTTGCTCATGCGCTTCAACGCCAACTCACGGGTCTCTCGCGGCAGATCTTCCGGTGTCGCGGTGCCACGGCCATGGGGCAGGATGAATTTTTTCGGCTCTGCCGGAAAGAATGGCGGGCTGCCATCAATCTCGCCCGTCACATCACTCTCGGTGGGGTATCCTTCCCGCATACTCTCCCGCTGGAGGTAAAGTACGAGGAAAAAGAAGAAGATCGTAAACGCCCATAGGCAGACATCGACAAGGTCGATCCCGGCTACGAACTCACCATCAAATAGCATCTGTCTGGCTCCTTCAGTTCTGGGTCAGCTTGGGAAAGCTGCCAACCCGAAAGCTTCTTTCTGATCTTCGTCAGGCTCTGGCGTGTGCTGGACGAGTGGGCCCAGGACGACGAGCGTGGCGAAGAGCAGAAAAATCTCGATGTGGTAGACCGTGGTGTAGCCAATGGCTTTGCCGGTGAAGGCCGGTCCGAAAATACTGGTGCTGGCGGCAAGCTCCATGGCGTCGCGAATGATGCCGCCGAGGGCGAGGGCAGCGCCCGCCGCGGTGGCTTGAACCGCGCCCCAGGCGCCAAGGGCGATGCCGCTATCGCTTGATTTTGCAAGCTCCATGGCGGCCGACAACATACAGACGGAAAAGAGACCGCCGCCGACCCCGATGAGGAACGTCCCCGCCCGGAAGAGATGGGCGGACGATAGAGGGTCTGCGAAGATAACGCCCGAAAAGGCGAGGATCCCAACAAGGGCGCCATTGGCGGCCAGGCGAAACGGATTGGCCCCGCGGGTGAGCCAGCGGGCAGCGGCGGCAAATCCAATCAGGGAGCCGAGGGCAAAGAGAGCCGTGAGCAGTGTCGTCGCGCTGACGGTGAGACCCAGGATTTCGGCGCCATAGGGTTCCAACAAAATGTCCTGCATGGCAAAGGCCGCACTCCCGAGGGCGACAGCCATCAATAGGCGCTTCGCGCGCACATTTGCCATGAGACCCGCCCAAGCCGCACCAAAGGCGACCGCCGGTTCCGTCGCGTGGGAAACCTCGCGGCTGCGGGCCTCCTGTTTCCAGAGCGCGATAACATTCAGGGCGATTGCGACGACCGCAGAGCCCTGGATGACACGGATGAGTTTCGTGTGGCTATAGTCGCGCAGCAGCTCACTATAGATGAGGGCGCTGAGCCCCATGCCGACCAGCAGCATGACATAGAGGAGGGCGACGACGCGCGGGCGGGAGTCTTCAGGTGCAACATCCGTAGCGAGCGCGAGACCGGCTGTTTGTGTCGTGTGGAGACCTGCGCCCACCAGGAGGAAGGCGAGGGCCGCCCCGGCTTGGCCAATCCAGGCCGGGCCTACACCCTGGCCCGTCAACAGGATCAACGCGAAAGGCATGATGGCAAGGCCGCCAAACATGGTGAGCGATCCAAACCAAATATACGGCCCGCGGCGCCAACCGAGCGGCGAGCGGTGGGTGTCAGACTTATGGCCGATCAATGCGCGGAATGGCGCAAAAACAAGCGGTAGAGAAATCATCAGTGCGACGAGCCAGGCCGGGACCGACAATTCGACGATCATCACGCGATTGATCGCGCCGGTGAGAAGTGCCAGCGCCATGCCGGCCGAGACCTGGAACATGGAAAGCCGCAGCAGGCGCGGTAAAGGCAGTGTGTCGCTTGCCGCATCCGCAAACGGCAAGAAGCGGGTGCTGAGACCCGTCCAAGCATCGGCAAAGGAGGCGGAGCGCGGTCTTGTCATGTCGGGACGAGCTCGACGGCCTGGGAGTGGTAAAAGCTCGATTGGATACGCCGACTGGCGCCGATCCCCCACCGGCTGAGCGATGGTTCGAGATCGAGGTGGCGTTTCAGCTGGGTTTCCGAGACGGGGCAGATGGCCGGTGACCGGTCCGAGCGCGGAAATAGTTTTCCCGCGACGTGCATAAGGGTCAGCGCCGGTGTTCGCGGGGCATGGGTGAACAAGACCGACCGGTTCGTACGGCTGGCAAATCCAGCGATGAGGCGCGCCATGTCGGCCGGGGCATAGTGGATGAGCGAATCCATGGCGACGACGTGGTCGAACTGACCAAGCGACGGATCGAACATGTCGCCCGCCACGAACTCGATCGTGCCGGAGAAGCGCTCGGCGGCGGCGCGCGACTGGGCCACCTCGACGAGCGATTCAGCCAAGTCGATCGCGACAACATCGGCGCCGCGGGCCGCCGCCAGGATCGCGAATTGGCCGGTGCCGCAGCCCGCATCCAGAATGCGTCGCCCCGATAGGTCCTCGGCGAGCCAACCGGCAAGCGTTTCACGCATGGCATCTCTGCCCGCCCGAACGGTGGCGCGGATACCGCTGACCGGGGCGTCTGAGGTCAACCGTTCCCAAGCCTGGGCGGCGGTCTTGTCGAAATAGGTTTCCAGTTCCGACCGACGTGAGAGATAGGACGAGGTTTGCATATCAATCAAAGCCGAGGAAATCGAAGATTTCCCGGTCCTTCATAGGCGTGGGCGAAAGTTCGTCGACGCCGTCCCAGAGTTTTTCGGCGAGTTGGATATATTCGGCCTGTACGGCTTTCAGCTCGTCTTCATCTCCCATTTCAAAGAGCGTCGACTTTTTCAGGCGCGAGCGTCGGATGACATCGAGATCCGGCAAGTGGGCGAGCCGCTCCAAGCCAACACGCTCATTGTACCGATCAATTTCATCTGTTGCCGCGCTGCGATTGGCGATGACGCCGCCGAGCCGCACATCATAATTGCGCGCCTTGGCCTGGATTGCAGCGACGATGCGGTTCATCGCAAAGATGGAATCGAAATCATTGGCCGTGACGATGAGACCGCGATCGGCGTGCTGAAGCGGCGAGGCGAATCCCCCGCAGACCACGTCCCCCAGAACATCGAAGATGACCACGTCGGTATCTTCGAGGAGATGATGTTCTTTGAGGAGTTTCACCGTCTGGCCGACGACATAGCCGCCGCAACCAGTGCCCGCGGGCGGACCGCCGGCTTCGACACACATGACGCCGTTATAGCCTTCAAAGACGAAGTCTTCCGGGCGCAATTCTTCGGAATGGAAATCAACCGATTCCAGCACATCGATGACCGTCGGGGCGAGCCGCTTCGTCAGCGTGAACGTGGAATCGTGTTTCGGGTCGCAACCAATCTGGAGGACGCGTTTGCCGATCTTTGAAAACGCGACCGAGAGGTTTGACGAGGTGGTGGATTTGCCGATCCCGCCCTTACCATAAACGGCAAAGACCTTGGCGCTTTCAATCTCAAGGGAGGGGTCCAGCTGGACCTGGACGCTGCCTTCGCCGTCTTCATGCGGATCAACGGCGCGGGCGCCTGGTCGATCAAAAGTGAGTAGGGTCATGCAACGGCTCCTTCCGGAAGGGGCAGGCCCTCGACCTGGTCTTCCAGTTCTTCCCCTGCGCGGCGCAGGGCATCGAGGGTTTCGGGATCTGGTGTCCAATAGTCGCGCTCGGTCGCCTCCAGGAGGCGTTGGGCAAGATTGGCGCAGGATTTCGGATTGAGCGCGGCCATGCGGCGGCGCATGTCATCGTCGAGGACGAAGGTCTCGCCGAGGGTTTCGTAGACCCACTCATCGACCTGGCCGGTCGTCGCTGACCAGCCGAGCGTGTTCGTCACATGGGCTTCGATCTGGCGAACGCCTTCATAGCCATGGCGCAGCATGCCTTCATACCATTTGGGGTTCAGCGCGCGCGTGCGTGTCTCAATCGCGATTTGCTCTTTCAAGGAGCGAACGGCGCCGTCGCCCTGGGTCTGATCCCCGATATAAACGGGCGTCTCTGTGCCGGTTGTTTGTTTGACCGCCTGGGCAATTCCGCCAAGCGTATCGAAGTAATGGTCAATCGTGGTGAGGCCGAGCTCGACGGATTCGAGGTTTTGATAGGCAAGGTCCACCTGTCCGAGGACGGACTTTAGAAGGTCCGGGCGGGATTTCGGCGCAC
>JBCAWP010000029.1:0-14714 GCA_038534535.1 Pseudomonadota bacterium | reverse complement strand
GCCTTCATCATTCACGCGGCATGGCTGGATCAGGCTTGCGCCCATTGTGCAAGATTCCCCACTGCTGCCTCCCGTAGGAGTCTGGGCCGTGTCTCAGTCCCAGTGTGGCTGATCATCCTCTCAGACCAGCTATAGATCGTCGCCTTGGTGGGCCATTACCCCACCAACTAGCTAATCTAACGCGGGTTGATCCTTCAGCGATAAATCTTTCCCCCTAAGGGCGTATACGGTATTACCACCCGTTTCCAGGAGCTATTCCGTACTGAAGGGCACATCCCCACGCGTTACTCACCCGTCTGCCACTGTGTCGTTCGACTTGCATGTGTTAGGCCTGCCGCCAGCGTTCGTTCTGAGCCAGAATCAAACTCTCAGGTTGAGATATGATCCCGACGATCGACCCTGGGAAAACAGGGTCGTCACTATGCTTAGCTTAAAGCTTAGTTTGCGTTTTGACGAGAAACCCGTCCAAAATTCATCCGGCAACACCCGAAGGTCTCACCGGTCATAAGAACGGTATTTCTATTTAAACGCAGTCCGTCGTGATCGTTCGTGGACCTCTAACGAGGTCCGCAAGCCGTCACGCCGCCTGCGTTTCTCTTCCAATTCCTGCGATGTCAAACAGCTGCTCCGAGGAGCGTTTCCAGCCCGTTTTGCGTCGCCGCCTCGTGACCGGAGCGCGGCTTATAGGCCCCGCTTTTTTGACCGTCAACACCCTTTCTCCGACCTTTTTCAGTGAAGCGCAGTTGCCTGCTTTTCACCCCAAATTTAAGCCGAAGAAACACCCCTGCGCGCCAAACTGGCCGCGAGACCTAAGCGTTTCCCGAAAGACCACGGGTATATGTCATTTAGCGTTCGGAGCGCAACCCCTATGACGGGAAAAAGTGCACAATCGGTGAAAGGCTCATCCCGTCGCGATGTAAGCCTTCATGGCCTCAGCCTCAGCTTCCGTTTCGCGGATCTTCCATTTGACAAGATCTCCAATTGAAACAAGGCCAACAAGCCTTCCCGCGGACACGACGGGCAAATGGCGAATGCGGCGATCGGTCATGCGGGCCAAGCCTTCATCCAAGGTTTCACCGGGCGACGCCGTAATGACATCTCGTGTCATCGCATCTGCGACGAGCATAATGAGCGCCGCTTCGCCCTTTCGAGCCACCTGCCGGGCAATGTCGCGCTCGGACAAAACACCCGCCAAAGCCCCGTCTGGATGTGTTGCTACCACCGACCCAATTTTCTTTTCATCAAGCAATTGAGCCGCAATCCGTAATGACTTGTCAGACCGGATCGTCACCACATCCGGCCCCTTCGTTTTAAGAATCTGTTCGAGCCGCATTCGCTCCTCCTTGACTGGTATGCGCGACACGACCCATGTCGACGACAAATCCACGGACCGGATCGCACCTCTAGTGTGCCACCACTAATCAAACATGCAAAATAACACCCGCGCAAAGAGGCTTTCCCGTCGACAACCCAGCCCTATTCTCTCAGGCATGATCAGAGCATTCCTTGTCCTAATAGGCCTTATGTATGTGGCCTTTGGCGTCTACTCGCTCGTCGCACCGACAGCGATGACGGCTGGCCTGGGGGTCGATGTCTCCGGCCCCAACGGTACATTCGAGATGCGGGGCGTCTTCGGTGGCGTCAGCCTCGGCGCCGCGATCCTCTGCCTCGCAGGCGCGGCCCGGCAGGACATGACCAGACCGGCGCTTTGGTTCCTAGTCGCTTACATGGGCGGCTATTGCCTTGCACGCCTCGGCTCCGTCCTGCTCGGAGACTGGCCGACACCATCGACTTGGGCGTTTGTGGCCTTCGAGGCCGCAAGTTTCATATTGGCTGTGGCGGCTCTGCGCACCAAGCCAGTAAAGAGAAAAGCCCCACCATAATGGCGGGGCTTCCCCAAAACCCTCTCGAGCCCTTTGAGAGGTTTGTCTCCTAGACCTTAGAACCGAACGCGGCCCTCGACACCCCAGAAACGCGGCGCGCCTGGGAAGATCGCGACCGTACCCGTAAAGGCCGGTGGCGGCGAGAATGCGGTCAAATTGAACTCTTGGTCAAACAGGTTCTCTGCAAAAACCGACAAGCTATAATTTCCGTCGTTCGTTTGAATTCCTGCCCGCGCGCCAACAGTCGCGAACGAACCGTTGTTAAACGGGTCAAGCGCGGAGTTGAACGTCAGCTCCGTTGCATCCTGCCAGCGGACATTGGCGTGGAGCACGCCCTCAAAGCGCTGGGTCAGCGGCACTGTGTAGGTTCCCTGCGCGGTGATGACGAATTCCGGCGTGTTGCCGAGTTGGCGCCCCTCGGTATCCGTCGTGCCAGGAAGGTTCTCGGTTCTGGACGCATCGATCCAGATGAAGCCGCCCTGCAGCACGAGCCCGTCGATCGGCTCTGCAACGGTATCAAGTTCGATACCGAAGGTTTCAACATCGACGTTCGAGACGATGAAATTCGTGCCGTTGAACACGTTCTCCTGGAAGTCCTGAACATCGGTGAAGAAGCCCGTCGCGTTGACAATCAGGCGACCGTCAAGCCAGGTCGACTTGATACCGGCCTCATAGGAATTGACTGTCTCTTCATCGAACTCGAGGTCCGAGAGCTGAGGCCCATCGCCGCCTGGCGCAAAAATGCCGTCGGCACTATCGCGGGCGAGGTTGAACCCGCCGGACTTAAAGCCTCGCGAGAAGCCCGTGTAGAAGAGGATATCCTCGTTCAAGGCGTATGAGAGACTAACCGTTCCGGTGAATTGGCTGTCGGACCGGTCGGCCGACGTGCCATTCAGCGGTGCGTTGAGCGTTGTGTCGATTGCTGGGTTACAGGCGATCGCCGAGACACCGATAAAGGCCGGCGCGAGCAGTTCCGCTGTTGCAGGATCAGCTAGCAAGCCTTCGGCCAGCGCGGCGCGCTCGAGACAGGCCGGGACGAGGCCAGTAATCGCGCCATCGATATCCTTCTCTTCATAATTGTAGCGAAGACCGCCCGTCAGCGTCAGCTGATCGGTAAGGCTGAACTCATTATGGGTAAAGATCGCGATCGCGTCCGTTGTTTGATCGAACGTATCAAACGCACCAGCGCCGTCAGGCGTTGCGGTAAATGGCAATGGCGTGAAGCCCGCCCCGGCGATCGCCGGTGTGATGAACCCTGGAGTCGCAGCAGCAACTTGCCCTGCAAAAGCCGGATCGAGCGGATTGGCTCCGCCAGCAATCAGGCTCTGTGCCGCAAGATCCGCCGCGAGGGCCTGGATTCCTGGATCCGCGGCGAGTCCGAGAAATGGTGTTGGCGCACCGGTCGGAGAGGCGAAGAAGAAGGTCGGCACACCTGGGATCGTGTTGAAGAAAGTCTGCGGCGGGAGGCCAAGCCCAAGAAAGGCGTTCGCCGACTGAATATCGACCGCGGCATCGTATTGAGAGCCGGCCTGGATCGTGTCGAAGGTTTCGATTTCTTCGTGGAGATAGAACGCGCCGACAAGCCAGTCGAGCTTCCCACCGAAGGCAAGGCCCTGGAGCCGGAACTCTTGCGTCCAAACCTCGTCAGCATTCGTCGTGCCATCACGCGCGGCGAAGTCGAGGCCGGTGTAGTCGATATCCTGGTTCCGCAGAGCATCAAAATCGCGATAGGCCGTGATCGATGTGAAGTTACCGATGCCGAACTCGTGGTTATACTCCAGAGAAAAGCCGAAATCCTGAACTTCGTCCGTGAAGTCCTGCTGCGGCGAAAAGGCCCCGACAAAGGTTGTGTCTTCAACGGCTGGATCGAGGATCCCGATGTTCCCTTGCTCTGCCGCAATCAGATCAAAGAAGTTGACCGCTGGGGCCGGACCAGCACCATCAAGATCGAGCGCTGCCAAATCACCGACCGCCGCAATGGTCGCACCGCAGCACACTTCATTGGTTTCGGAATAGTCGGCGATGAAGCGAACGGAATAGTCCTCGCCTTCATAGAGAAGCTGGCCACGTAACAGGAAGCGATCAATGTTATTGAGGTTGGCGTCCGGATTATTGACGTCCTCAATAAAGCCATCGCGCCGGCGATAGCTGCCCTCGAACCGCCCGGCAAGCTTATCGGTAATGCCGCCTGACACGCCGGCTGTGACCTCAACCTGGTCAAAGTTACCAACCTGGACCGAACCAAATGCCGTCGGCTCGAAGGTTGGCTTCGCCGTCCGGATTGAAACCACACCTGCCGATGTGTTACGGCCAAAAAGTGTACCTTGCGGTCCCCGTAGAACTTCAACGCCAGCCAGCTCCGGCAATTCTTGAACACCAGACCCCGTCCGCGTGCGGTAGACACCATCGACAAAGATACCAACCGCGGGCTCGAAGCCGAAATTGTCCGCGCCCGTCCCGATCCCGCGGATCGAGATGATCGTCCCGGCCGATGCCGATTGCCCCTGGGTGATCTGAATGCTTGGCGACAATTGCTCCAGATTATTGACGTTCTGGAAGTTACTTTGCTGCAAAAGTTCGGAGTCAAAAGCGGTAACCGCAATCGGGACATCCTGGACGGTCACACCTTCCCGCCGGGTCGCCGTCACCTCAACCGTATTAAGACGACGCGAATCTTCCTGTGCGGTCTCGGTTTCGCCGGTATCTTGGTCTTGAGCGATAGCGCTCGGATTCGAAAATGCGAAGAGCACACCCAAACCAGCGCTGATAGCAAGACGACGCTTCAGCGTTGGCCGATCAGCATCGTGAGAAAAATCAAAAATCATCGAGTTCCTCCAGTCGATATGAGATTTTTTTATAGTTGTACGGACGCTAGACGACATCGCCACGGGCTGGAAGTGCCGATATCAGGTCTCCCGCGAGGGGCGCCTCAACGTGACCTTGTTGCAACAAACCTCAATAATTTGGACCGTGTGTTCCGCCTTGAAACGGTCTGCAGACACAGTTCGCCTCTGAAGCAGTGCGGGTAATCCACCCGTTCCCCCAAAAAGATAATCTCCACACTGATCAAGCGTCTGAAACTGGCATTCGACTTGCGGATAGCTTCTCCAACCGGGCCGATAAGACAATGAAAGCAAGTCCCCTGATGACTAGAACAATGATGCATCCAAATACCCGCGCCATGCTGCACGCCTGGCGGCGTATGTCCGCGTCCCCTGAAGACCTCGACGGCGGCCCGTCCGTTCAAGACTACCCTGGCATCCTTGGTCGTTTGTTCATTCTACACACCGGTCCGCGCATGAATCTGCCGTTTCGAATTGTCGGTGATCAGCTGCCGGGTCTGATCGGCAAACCTCTTATTGGCACAGACTTCTTGTCACTGTGGCTTGAACGTGATCGGCGGCTACTGACCGCCTTCCTCGACAAGATCGTCGCCGAGGACCGCCCGGGCCTTCTCCGCGCCCATGGCGACACCCGCCGCGGTACGCCGGTTGAAATCGAGATGACGTTTGCGCCCCTCGGCCATGGCGGCAGTACGCCTACCAGGCTCCTCGGCTTGTATCAGACTCTTGAGAGCGAACCGTCCGAGCGCGCGCCCTCTATCGTGACCCATCGATTGAAGAGTTTGTATCCGCCGGAAGCCCCGTCGCAGTCGGTCAGCCTGCGTGTTGTCGCGAACAATACCGCCTGATCGACCCGTGGTGCCTAGCCAGCAAGCGCGGAGAACGCTCCGTCACCGCTTGTGACCGCGCGCTCGCGATGCAGCAGAACATCGATCAAATTAGCGACGAGCTCTCGCGGCCGCATCGGCTTGGGGATAAAGGCGTCGAAGCCAGATTGGTAGCAGAGCGTCTCAACGGCCTCAGTCACATCGGCCGTTGTGGCCACGAGCACCGTCTCGCCGTTGGGACCGTCCGAGGTTCGCAGCTCTCTCGCCATCTCGATTCCTGACTGGTCACCAAAACGAAGGTCGAGCAGAACAGCTTGGTAGGACGTACTTTGTAGCAAGCGCCGAGCGTCCTCCGCCGACGCCGCGGTGCTGACCGTCCAGCCCGCGGCACTGAGCGCTTTTTTCATGACCAATCGACTAATGTCGTGGTCATCGGCCACGAGGATGTGGCCAAGCTCAAGATTGCCAGCCCTCATGCGCGCGTTCTCCACCGCAAGACGGGGGCCAGCCCGGCGGATCGGACACGTTATGGAAAAGACGGCGCCGCCCTGGGGATTGTCGGACACGGTAATCGTCCCCCCGAGGCGTTCGGTGAGCGACTTCGCGATCGTCAAACCAAGACCAGTTCCCCCAAACCGGCGAACGGTTTCAGGACTTGCCTGCTCAAAGGCTTGGAAGAGGCGTTCCTTATCGGAAGCAGAGATCCCTGGACCGGTATCGGTGACGGTCATCACCAAAGCGAGCCCGCTCTGCCGGTTAGGGTGAACCCTCAGGTCAACGGTGATTGCGCCGGATTGGGTAAACTTCACGGCGTTCGAAACGAGATTGAATAGGATTTGCCGCAGCCGAACGCCATCCGCCTCAATCCGTTTTGCCGCCCGAGATTGGCAGCGTACCGATAGAGATACGCCTTTGGCCGCCGCCTGTTGGGCCCAAAGGCGCCGAACGTCGCTGGCAAACTCTTCGAGTTTGAATGTTTCCGTCGTGACGGGCATCTTGCCGGCCTCGAGACGCGATAAATCGAGGATGTCGCTCAACAGCCGCTCAAGCATCCTTCCCGAGGACGAGATGGTCTCGGCAAGCCCACGCGCTTCTTTCGAGAGCCCGCTATCGCAAAGAAGATCGGCCACACCCAACACGCCGGTGAGCGGCGTTCGGATTTCATGTCCGATCACGGAGAGATAGCGAGATTGGTCCGTCAGTTTGGCGCGCTGGGCCGCGCGCTCCTGCTGCAACTGACCTTTCAAGCCCTTGAGCACCTGAGCCCGCTTTTTATTTTCAATCGCGAGGGCCGATAGAGCCGATGCGGGCTGGACGAACCCAGCATACAATCCGTCCCGTGTTGCTAGAATACCGTCCGAAAGACGGTGTCGCTGTTTCGCTGCGATATAGGCGAGACTTGCCTCAACATCGACGATCAAAGGATCTGCCACCATCAGCTCGAGGACCTTCACCTGATTGGTGTCCTGCGTCAGCCGGACGCCCGCAAGCCATTCAAGCACGGAGCGTCTTTTGAGGATTCCAAGAGGAACACCATCACGCGCCACCGGCAAAAACTCGGCCTGTGGGTTCAGATTAAACCGCCGCATAGCCGCATTCGCCGAGAGGTTCGGCAGTAATGGATCGATGGCTTCAGCCAGATCGCGGATACGTGTGACCATAAAATCTACGCGCGATTAAGGTTAATTCGCAGATGTTACGGTCTAATCCTTTCTGACTCGCAAACGCCAATAATCTCGGCCTAAACCACTTCTTTCTGGTGGTTTACAATTTTCCCGACGAGGCCGTATTTGACCGCCTCGTCAGCTGACATCCAATAGTCCCGATCGGTGTCTTTCTTAATCTTGTCGAGACTTTGACCCGTAGCGTCGGCGAAAATCTTGTTCAGGCGCTCGCGCATCTTGATAATCTCACGCGCCTGGATTTCGACGTCTGACGCCTGACCGCCAACGCCACCGCGTGGTTCGTGCAGGAGAAAACGCGTGTTGGGTAGCGAAAAGCGGTTTTCAGGTTTTGCGGCCGCGTAGATGAGCGCACCGGCGCTCGCGACCCACCCCGTCCCCAGGATTTTGACGGGGGCCGGAACGAATTTGATCATATCGTGGATCATGTCACCGGATTCGACATGGCCACCGGGTGACGAAATCACCAGAAGGATGGGATCTTCACTCTCGCTCGATAGGGCCAAGAGCCGTTCGCAGACGCGGCGCGCTTGCTTGTCGTCGATCCCACCTGTCAAGAGAATGGTGCGCGCCTTGAAAAGCGCCTCCTCGAGAAAAGCATTCGGTTCCGAGATCGGATTTTTCTCGTTTTCGTCGTCCAGACGGGTCATGCGGACTCCAGCGTTTAGCGTTCGTTTTGTCGAGCATAGGTGATGTGGACCGAGCGCCGCGTCAATGGCCTTCGAAGGCGACCAACACCTTGCACTGGACATTTGCCGCTCTTAGTCTGGCCACGCCGCCAAGCTCTGGCAACTCCACGAGAAAGCTCGCACCCACGACATCTGCATGTGAGCGCCGTGCCAGGCTGACCGTGGCAAGTGCCGTTCCGCCTGTTGCGATCAAGTCGTCGACTATCAGCACCCGCGCCCCCGGATCGACCGCGCCGACATGCATGTGGAGTTCATCCGATCCATATTCGAGTTCGTAATCCTCGCGAATAGTTTCGAAAGGCAATTTGCCCGGCTTTCGAACGGGGACAAAACCAGCCTTCAGCGCAACAGCCAGCGCGCCTCCGAGGATAAACCCGCGCGCTTCGATGCCGATGACCAAATCAATCATCGACTCCCGCCAGGGCTCGGCCATTTCATCGACGGCTTGTTCAAACGCCAATCGGTTGCCCATCAATGTCGTGACATCGCGGAACATGATGCCAGGTTTGGGGTAGTTCGGGATCGTTCGAATCATGTCGGCAAGCTTCATAACGCCCGCCGGTATAACGGCTGGGGCTGCCGGCACCATCCCCAAATCGCGTTATTTTTGACGGGAATTATTCGGCCGCTTCTGGGAACACCTCATCCTTGGCAGGCTCGCCTGTCCGGATACGCCGCTTGCCGAACACACCGCGCGGATCTTTCTGCCGATCATATCGCATCGACCAGTATTCATAAGCGGTATGCGTGAGGGGTTTCGGCGTCAGGGTCATGCCGTAGGCACGCAAGCGCGCCACAACTTCGTCTCGCAGATGGATGCCGGGCACGTCGATTTTCCCGAAGCCGTTCTCTTTCATCCAGTCCCGCACATCCCAGCTCCGTGTGGAGTGCGCCTCCTGGGGCCGGCATCCGTCATGCTCGTCCCACATATAGAGTGTTGTGATGCCATCAATCGTGGCATTTAGGGCGGCATCGTAGAGGCTCGACGTCTCTGCACCTTTAAGCAGCGCTGTCTTCAGGTGGCGCTTGCGGGCTTCCAGTTCCTGATAACTCGCGGCCATCACCGCAAGGGCTTTTCGGTCGCAGCGCACCAACCCCGACAGAACCGAATCCAGTTGCGGGTGCCGGATTTCCATAAGGCTCCCCTCCGACACCGACGCTTCATTGGCGACGGCAACAAGCTCTCCCAACATCCGCTGAAGATTGAGCTTTAGCTCGTGGGTAACGCCGTCCAGGGCGGCGAGTTCAGCATCCTCGGCCGCATCTCGCTGCAACCAAAGGAGCCAAGCTACGGCCATCGCCGCGATCACCAGCAAAAGCAGTCCGCCACTTATGAATGTCTGAAACGCGGCTTCCGTCATCAAATCCTCTCCACCCGACATCTAAAAGCCTAGCAAAATGCAGGCCGAGCGTCGATAACGGGCTACCGTGCCAAGAGAGAGGAGCCTCGCATGCGATATCGCCCTGTTTTCATTGCTATTGCATTGTCAGTCATGGCCACCGCTTGCGCGTCTCACCCCGTGACGCACGCGCAAAATGAGGCAGAGATGAGCACCGCAAAAACTAGCAACTACCCGTTTGATGAGACAGTATCTCGTCTTCAGTCTTCGATTGAATCTCGGGGTTTGACGATATTTGCAAAAGTAGACCATGCCGCCGGCGCCGAAGCCGCCGGACTGACACTGGCGCCATCGACGCTTTTCATCTTCGGCAACCCGCAAGCGGGCACACCACTCATGCAAGCGGCGCCGGAGCTGGGCCTCGACCTCCCATTAAAAGCCCTTGTCTATGAGGAGGCTGGCACGGTGAACGTGCTGACCAGCGACATCAATGCAATTACAGCGCGGGCCGGCGTGTCAAACCCCGCCCCCGTGATTGAGCGGATCGGAACGGTGCTCAAAACCCTCGCCGGCGAAGCCACAGGGACGACTCCCTAGGGCTTTCCGCCCAACTGCTGCACACCATGTCCTCTATCTTGCAGAAGGGTCTACAACTCGGCATGCTGCGCCGCAATAAGACAGGTTTCGGAGGGATCAGACCCCATGACCATCGATTATCAGCACAATCCTGACCGCCCGTGGATTTTCCGGACCTATGCCGGGCATTCGACGGCGGCAAAATCGAACGCCCTCTATCGGACCAACCTAGCGAAAGGTCAGACCGGTCTTTCCATTGCGTTCGACCTGCCAACCCAAACTGCCTATGATTCCGACCATATCTTGGCGCGCGGCGAGGTCGGCAAAGTCGGCGTACCGGTCTCGCATCTCGGCGATATGCGCACCCTCTTCGACGGTCTGCCCCTGGAAGACATGAACACGTCGATGACGATCAATGCGCCGGCGGCATGGCTCCTGGCCCTCTATGTTGCGCTGGCCGACGAGCGCGGCGACGATCGCCGAAAGCTACGCGGTACGACGCAGAATGACATCATAAAGGAATATCTATCGCGCGGCACCTATGTGTTCCCGCCAGATCCATCCCTCAGGCTGATCACGGACATGGTGACCTGGTGCTACACCGAGGTTCCGAAGTGGAACCCAATGAATGTCTGCTCCTACCACCTCCAAGAAGCCGGTGCGACGCCGGAACAAGAACTCGCTTACGCCCTTGCAACCGCGATCGCGGTGCTCGATGGGGTGAAGGCTGGCGGCGCTGTCCCAGATGAAGACTTCCCGACCGTTTTCGGCCGCATCTCATTCTTCGTGAATGCCGGCGTCCGCTTTGTCACCGAGCTTTGCAAGATGAGAGCGTTCGTCGATCTCTGGGAAGAGATTGGCCGTGAACGCTACGGTGTGACCAATGAGAAATCGCTTCGCTTCCGCTACGGCGTTCAGGTCAACTCCCTCGGCCTGACCGAACCCCAGCCCGAAAACAATGTCTACCGGATATTAATTGAAGCGCTGGCTGTGACCCTGTCCAAACGTGCTCGGTGCCGGGCTCTGCAACTGCCAGCCTGGAACGAAGCCATGGGCCTTCCCCGCCCCTGGGATCAACAATGGTCGCTCCGCCTCCAGCAGATTCTGGCCTTCGAAACCGATCTGCTCGAATTTGAAGACCTCTTCGACGGCTCCCACGTGGTCGATGCCAAAACCGAGGAATTGAAAACCAAAGCGCGAACCAGCCTCGCAGAGATTGATGCGCGGGGCGGAACCATGAAGTCGGTGGACTATATGAAAGAAAATCTGGTCGGCGCGCATATTGATCGGATCAAGGGAATCGAATCCGGCGAGCAGGTCGTTGTCGGCGTCAATCGATACACGAGCACGGAAGAGAGCCCGCTCAGTGCCGGCGAAGACGCGATCCAAACCGTCGACCCCCTCGTTGAAAGCCAGCAGGTCAAAGCCTTGCAAACATGGCGCAATAACCGCGATCAGGCTGCCGCTGCAGCCGCGATTGCAGCGCTGAAAGAAGCCGCCGCTTCGGGCACCAATATCATGGAACCGTCGATCGCCGCCGCGAAAGCCGGAGTCACCACCGGTGAGTGGGGCGGCGCACTGCGTGAGGTCTTCGGCGAGTATCGCGGACCAACAGGCGTTGCCATCACAATTGACGCCGGTGATGACGAGGCGGTGGTCGCTGTGCGCAAGCGCGTCGAAACACTCTCAAAGTCCCTCGGACGGGACTTGACCTACGTCCTCGGCAAGCCGGGCCTGGATGGGCACTCAAACGGCGCGGAACAGATTGCGAGCCGCGCCCGCGCCTGCGGCATGAAAGTCGTCTATGAAGGTATCCGCTTCACGCCAAGCGACATCGCCGCCCAGGCCCTAGAGGGCAACGCCCACGTGGTCGGGCTGTCTATCCTCTCTGGGTCACATCTAGACCTTGTTCGTGAAACGCTCGCAGAGCTTCGCAAATTGGGCCTCGAGCATGTGCCGGTCGTCGTCGGCGGAATCATCCCGCCAGAAGATGAAATGGCGCTCAAGCAAATGGGGGTTCGCCGGGTCTATACGCCAAAGGACTACCAGATCACGGACATCATGTCGGACGTCGTGGACGTCGTTGAAGCGGCGCATCTAACCGACGCCTAGGTCGTCAACTTTAGCGTCTGTGCGCTGTCCGCCGTCTGATCCGTCAGTGCGTCAACGAGAAACAAATGCCGACGAGCAACGGCTTCGGCATCTTTCGAGTATCCGCCGCCCAAGACACCGCAGACGGGCACGCCGCTCTTGCGGCAGGCCGAGATCACGATGCGATCCCGCTCTGCCAAACCACCGTCTGTCAGGCAGAGATAGCCGAGCCGGTCATCCTGATGCGGGTCTACGCCGGCATTATAAAAAATAAGGTCGGGGCGCGCCAGATCGAGCGCTTTGGCGAGGCCCTTGCGAAGCGTCATCAGATACATTCCGTCACCTGTTCCCCGCGGCAGGCCAATATCAAGATCCGACGGTGGCTTCTGGCGCGGCCAATTCTCTTCGCAGTGAACGGAGAAGGTGAAGACGTCCTCTCGGCCTGCAAAAATCACGGCCGTACCGTCGCCATGGTGAACGTCGAGATCCACGATTAGAACGCGCTTGACCTCACCTTCCGCGATCACGACCTCGGCGGCCACGGCCACATCATTGAACACGCAGAACCCCGCCCCGGCGTCTGGCCCTGCATGGTGACTGCCACCGGCGAGATTGGCCGCGGCACCATGCAGAAGGGCATAGCGTGCGGCGAGTGTTGTGCCCCCGACCGCGGCCCGCGCCCGCCGGGCGACGGCGGGGGTGATCTCAAAACCGATCCGACGCGCGACCTTTTGGTCCAGCGTGCCGTTCAAGATGTCTGACACATAACCCGGCCGGTGGACCCGCTCCAACTCTTCCGGCGTTGCGGGATGGGGATTGGCAAAACCGAACCCGCGCGCCTTCAAAAGCTGCGCGACAATCGAATACTTACGCATGGGGAACCGATGCGCGTCCGGCACGCTTGCCGCATCGTAATCGGCATGGTGAACAAGGATTGGATGTCGCTGACCCATGCCGCAAAAGTGTCGCTTGGGCGAGCGACGTCAACCGGCAGCGTCCAGACGGGGCCTTGGCGAGGGCGGCGATAAGGCCTTAACTAGACGACCAAGGACAGGACGCTGACCCCATGCCCTTTCGGGACTTTCTGGCACGTATCGTTCGACGCACCACGTCAGCGCCCGGCATTCGCGCGGGGCAAGCCTTCAGCTTGGCTGCAATGCTGGTCGTGATCGGTTTTTCGACCGTCTTGGCGGTTTGGGCCGCAGCACGACCGGCCTTCGGCGCGCTCGCCGCTCTTCTCTTGTTTGGCGGGATCCTCGGCGCAGGGCTGATACTGGCCGAGGGCTTGCGCTTATTGTTCTTGCTGTTCGGTCAATGGCGCCGAGACCTGGCGGCCGCGGAGATCCACGACGCGCTCCTCGCGGGAGAGACGCCGACGGCACCCTTTGTGCTGTATCTGCGCCCATTTAGCTCAACAAATGCCCTGGCGCGGACGACCGATACCGTCGTGCCTATCCCCCAAGCAGAACTACCGGGGGGACCGAAAGTCTTCGCGATCGGAACGGACCGGATCGAATTTGAGGCGACGATCGAAGCCTCGGTGCGCAAGACGGGCACGATGATCGGGTTGGGGCGGCCGCTAGAACACATCGGCGCGGGGCGTATCCCCGTTGACGATGAGACCTGGCAAGACACTGTGGCCCGCTTGATGGAGCACGCCAAGCTAATTGTCCTTCTGCCCTCGCCGGCCGGGGGAACGCGTTGGGAGGTAGACCGCCTTCTCTCCTCAGATTTGATGACGAAAACAGTGATCGTGGACCCGCCCAACCTCGCCAGCGAGCGGGAAGATTACGACCCAGCGGTCGAATGGGCCGCCATGCGAGAGGTTTTCCGTGACAAAGGCTACGCTCTGCCCGATGACGACCGCGCTGGACAACTCGTCTATTTTGGCGATCAAACCGAACCGCATTCGACATGCCGGCTTGCTTTCGACGAGGTCAGTGCGATCCGGAAGTTTCTCGAACCGGTCGTCGTAAAGTCACATTGAGGGCGGACCTATGGGTGCGCCAGATCAGGGGAGAACAGAATGAGGGGCTTTTCCAGCGCGGTCCTATCGCTTGCCGCCATGGGCCTATCGACGGTCACGACATATCTCACCTTCTTCGATGCCCGCTACACGCTGACCCAGGCGATCGCCGACGTGCCGATCCAGCTGCAAAGCGGGGGCGGCTATTCAGACGGGGAAGCGGATGCGTATTTTCGCTTCTTTCCGACGTTTGACCTCATTCTCTCCAATCGCGGGACGCGGCCGGTGGTCGTTTCCGATCTTGAGATTTATCGCTCGGCAGCGATGGACCAGTGCGAACTCACCGGGGAGCCGATGTTCATGCAGGATTTCCAACCCGTGATCGTCGAGCCCGGAACGGTCTCACCCTTTTCCGTGGAGGTCAGCCTACCTAACCTTGAACGCTCGGCGCGCGATGGTGAAGCCTTTGATCTCAGCGGGGAAGAGGCGCTCTACTGTTTCCAATGGACCCTGTTCGATCCGAACGGGCGGCGCCATGAACCAATCGCCGAGGCCCTGACGGTTCGTTACACACTGCTACCGCCGCCCGAGGGCGAGCGCTATCCGGACATCAACGTCGAGAAGGACTTCCCGCGTCGCCCGGAACGCCTGATTTCTCGCGGGTTCTTTTAGGCAGACCATGGTCTCAAGACGCTACCGATTCTTCGCCTGACCTCATACTTAGCCAGACGAAGCACGATCGTTCACACAGCGGAGAGGCTTCAGAGCGACTTAGCCGAGAACGCGTCCAGCGACAGCGTCGAGCTTTGCCAGAAGG
>JBCAWP010000028.1:0-14799 GCA_038534535.1 Pseudomonadota bacterium | reverse complement strand
CGATCAAACAGTCCACGCCGGTTCACCCAGGCGCCGAGATTGGTCGATACGGTCACATCCGGAGACGTTGTGAGAATACGGTCGGCGATCGGGTGGTCTGATTTTGCCAAGGCGTCGAGGATTTTGCCAAAGCCGGCCTGGGTTGACGCGGTTCGGTCATCGAGGAAGACCGGCCCCGGTGCTGCGATTGCCGGCGCACTGAAGCGCCGCGGCCCAGGCTTGAAGAAGGCGGCCTCGCGAAGAAATGTGTTCAGTGAACCGGCGTCCTCTTCCTGTAAGCCGGCAAATGTTTCCCACTCCGCCCCCTCAGGCACGCCCATCCGGGTTTGGAAGTCCGCCATCTGCGCCTTGGTCATCAGGCCGGCATGGTTGTCTTTATGACCGGCGAGGGGCGTGCCCCAGCCCTTGATCGTATAGGCGAGGAAGACTGTCGGCCGGTCGTCATCAATGGCATCGAAGGCGTCACACAGCGTCTGCAGGCATTGGCCGCCCAGATTGTTCATGAGTGCGGCAAGCGCATCATTATCATATGATGCGATCAGATCACTGACGGCGCCTTGGTCGCCCAGATCATCCATAAGGCGTTCGCGCCACGCCGCGCCGCCTTGATAGGTCAGCGCTGAATAATCCGCATTTGGGCAAGACTGGATCCAAGTTTTCAGCGCCTCGCCGCCCGGCCGATCAAAGGCTGCGCGCTGCAGCGCGCCATGGCGCAAGACGACGGTGCGCCACCCAAAAGCCTGGAAGATCGCTTCGATCTTTTCCCAAAGTCCCTCGTGGACGACGCCGTCAAGGCTTTGGCGATTATAGTCGATGATCCACCAGGTCTGGCGTAGATTATGTTTCCATCCCTCCTGGAGGGCCTCATAGACGTTGCCCTCATCAAGCTCGGCGTCGCCGACGAGGGCGATCATCCGCCCCTCTGGCTTGGCGCCCGCCCAGGGCTTTGCGGCCAGATAATCCTGGATCAAAGACGCGAAGGCGGTGATCGCAACGCCGAGACCAACAGAACCCGTCGAGAAGTCGACATCGTCAATATCCTTGGTGCGGCTTGGATAGGATTGCGCCCCGCCATACCCGCGAAAATTCTGGAGCTTTTCGAGCGTTTGGGAGCCCATCAAATATTGCATCGCATGGAAGACGGGCGAGGCGTGGGGCTTGACCGCAACGCGGTCTTCCGGGCGAAGCGTATGAAAATAGAGTGCGGTCATGATCGGCACCATTGAGGCGCAGGAGGCTTGGTGTCCGCCGACTTTCACTTCGCCGTCGGGCTTGTCGCGCAGATGGTTGGCATGGTGCACAATCCAGGTGGACAGCCACAGCAAGCGTTGTTCGATATGTTTGAGGTTGGACAAGGCGTCGGCCATTCCCGCATGTCTCCCATGTTTATGGCGGTGTCGCATGGGTGCGGTGGCAAACCAAGCCTTTGGCCCGACCGGACGTCGTTCCCGAACCTCTCGTAAGATCTTCGTTTTCGTAACTGGCGGTCCGGGGAGGATTCGAACCCCCGACCCCTTGATTCGTAGTCAAGTACTCTATCCAACTGAGCTACCGGACCGCGCCAGTGAGCGGCGACACATACCGTCCAAGGGGCACCCTTGCAAGCGGAGTTGTCGGCCTGCGTGCAAATCGCCGGCCTCAAATGTTGGGCGGGCGAACTGGTAAAAGGGGATGGACACATTTGCGTGAGTGCCGCCATAGTCGCGCTCAGACGGGGGTGTCGAACATGATTGCAAGGGCAAGCGTATGGACACCGCATTGAATCTCTTAGAGATTGACGTTCCGGCGGAAGATCGGATCGCCTATGACAATGCTGTTGAGTCCGGAAGCATTGCGGCGCTGAAAGCCGTGCTTTTGTCGATTTGCAAGCCGGAAGATCGTGCCCTCGTCGAGACGCTTCTGCCGGCCCAATTGCTCTTGTCTGACGATACGGCCGACTAGGCCCCTGGACCGCTCAATCCGAGACCGCATAAACGCCGCGGGCGATCGCCCGCGCAAGGGTTGAAGCAGCAAGCTCGCCAAGCCGCGTGATATGAAAGGCCGCTGGCTCAGGAACAGCTTTCGCGCCGGTCGACAAGACAAAGACGGTGTCGCCGTCAAACGGGGCAAAAACGGGCCGGATCGCGCGCGCAAACCCTGAGAGCGCCATCTGGGCGACCCGCTGGGCGTCGCTTGGGGTGAGGGCCGCGTCGGTGGCGATGCAGGCGATGGTTGTGTTTTGGCCGAGACCGGGATTGGCTTTCGCCGCGCCCCAGTCCTCCGCATTCGCACTGTAATCAGCAGGCGGACGTTGTCCTCCGAATTCTCCATCGATCTCATAGGGCCAGGCCCAGTAACACGCCGTACCCGGCATAAAGACGGATCCGAAGCAATTCACAGCGGCGAGCGCCCCGATGGTGAACCCATCCCCCGTGACGATGCTGGCTGAGCCAAGCCCCCCCTGGTGGGCGCCTGCTCTGGCGCCAAAACCAGCGCCGGTTTCGCCGAGGTCGAAATCCGGGCCGGCGGCGCGATAGGCCTCAAGGCCGAGGGCGGGATAAGGGGAGGCGTCGCCCCAATCCTTGTTTCCGCCATTGGCCAGGTCGTAGAGGATAGCGCTTGGCACGATGGGGGTTTTCGGCACCCCTGGAAGGTCCATCAACGAAAACCCACGCCCGTCTGACTTCATACCCGAGAGGACGCCGTCAGCGGCCGCCAGGCCGAACGCACTGCCGCCGGAAAGGCAAATCGCATCCACCGATCCGACGAGCATGCCCGCGCGCAAGAGATCGGTTTCGCGGGTGCCGGGTCCGCCGCCGGCTACGGCAACTGCGGCCGTTGCTGGGGTTTCCGGCAGGATAACGCTCGTGCCGGTCTTGATCTCGTCATTGGCCGCGTGGCCCACGGCCAACCCGGCGACATCCGTGATCAAATTTTTAGGTCCTGGCTGCGCCATGCGTTTCCAATCTTTCGCTTTGTCCATCTCCTTCTTATGGTGCGCGCTCTACACCGCCAAGTCGGAGCATACTCATGAAATCGATCTATTGGATGGCGCTAATGGCCGGCCTTGTGGCGTGCGGTCAAAGTGGCTCCGCGCCTGAGACGCCGCCTGTGGTCGAAATCGCCGAGGATCCGGGCGCGACCACATTGAATGGCTGGTCGAAGGGCGGCATGGTCGCCGCCGCTGACCCCCGCGCGGTCGAGGCCGGCCTCGAAGTGCTTCGTGGCGGCGGGCATGCGGTCGACGCGGCGATCGCGGTGCATGCGGTCCTCGGCTTGGTTGAGCCCCAAAGTTCAGGCATTGGTGGCGGCGCGTTCATGGTCGTCTTCGAACGCGAGACTGGTGAGTTGACGGTGTTCGACGGTCGCGAGAAGGCGCCGGCATCCATCGGTCCGGATCTCTTCTTGGAGAATGGCGCGCCACTAGGGTTCCTTGACGCCTGGCAGTCCGGTCGATCCGTTGGTGTGCCGGGACAGATCGCGCTTTACAAGTTTGCGCATGATCGCTTTGGCACGACGGCGTGGGCCGACTTGTTCGCGCCGGCGATTCAATTGGCCGAGCAAGGCTTTGAGGTTTCGCCAAGGCTCGCGTTGCTTCTCGCGAATGATCGCTTGCGCGGTGCAATCCGCCTCGACGATAATCCGGATACGGCGGAGTACTTCTATCCTGGCGGTGTGCCCCTCGCCGAAGGCACGCTCCGGTCAAATCCGGAATATGCAGAGACGCTGAGAGATGTCGCCGCCAATGGGCCAGAGGCTTTCTATTCAGGGCCAATCGCCGAAGCGATCGTCGCTGCGGCCGGAGCCGAGCCAAATGGCGGCGCGCTCACCCTGGAGGACCTGGCCTCATATGAGGTCAAAGAGCGACCTGCGCTCTGCGGTGATTTCAGAACTTACCGTATCTGTTCGGCGCCGCCGCCCTCGTCCGGCGGGATCGCTCAGCCCATGATTATGGGCCTTTACGACCGATTGCGGTCGGAGGACCAGGACGCCTCGGAAGAGAGTTTTCTTATCGCCTTTGTTGAGGCTCAGCGTCTCGCCTATGCCGACCGGGACCATTACGTCGCCGACGCAGACCGCGTGACCGTCCCATCCTCGGACCTGGTGAGTGCGGCTTATCTCGATGTGCGGGCGACCGAAGGCGTTGCGCCCGGTGCCACGCCGGTCCCGGGAGATCCGGGGGCCGCGCTCGGGCGAAACCCGATGATCGACATGTGGGGGCGTGACACAACGGAAGATGCGCCAGGTACGACGCACATCTCTATTGTCGATCGCGAGGGCAATGCGGTGGCGATGACGGCGACTGTTGAGGCAGCCTTCGGCTCATCGCGGTGGGCAAATGGCTTCCTCTTGAATAATGAGCTGACAGATTTCGCGCGGCGGCCTGAAATCAATGGCAAGCCTGTCGCAAATGCCCCCGATGGCGGGAAGCGTCCGCGCTCATCGATGTCACCCACGCTTGTCTTTGATGCCGAGGGGGACCTCTTCATGGTGACGGGCTCGCCTGGCGGGAACTCGATCATTGCTTATGTTGCGAAGACGCTGGTTGGGGTGCTCGATTGGGGAAAGACCGCCCAAGAGGCCGTCGACCTTCCGAATGTTATCGCCAGGGGGCAATCGGTGGGCGTTGAGGTCGATGTCCCGGGGGGCCAGGAGGCCGCCGATACGCTCAGCGCACGGGGTTATAATGTGCAGGAGCGGCGGGGAGAAAACTCGGGCCTGCATGTGATCGTCGTACGTGACGACGGGCTAGAAGGCGCCGCTGATAAGCGCCGCGAAGGTGTCGCACTTCCGGTTGAATAACACTCAACCGCGCGGATGCGCAGCGGCGTGCACTTGTTTCAGCTTCGTGGCATCGACGCCAGTATAGACCTGTGTCGTCGATAAGGACGCGTGTCCGAGCAGCGTCTGGATCGCCCTCAGATCCGCGCCATTGGCTAATAGATGGGTGGCGAAGGCATGGCGCAGGGCGTGGGGCGTTGCTGTCTGCGGTAGTCCGAGTTGGCTGCGCAGTGACTGGACGAGCCCCTGGATAATGCGGGGATTGAGCGGGCCGCCCCTCGCGCCGCGAAAGAGTGGATCTGACCGCCCCAATGCGTAGGGACAGCGGGCTGCATAGTCCCCGACCGCGTCCCGCACCGCGGGAAGGATTGGCAGGATGCGCACTTTGCCGCCCTTGCCGACAATCCGCAGGCGCTCTCCGAGGGGGACGTCCCGACCTAAAAGACTGAGCGCTTCGGAGATCCGAAGGCCCGCCCCGTAGAGGAGCGAGAGCACGGCGGCATCTCGCGCGCCGATCCAGGTGTCTTTGTCGGGATCGTCTTCGGCCGCGGCGATCATGTCCCGCGCCGCATCGACCGAGACGGGTCTTGGCAGGCGAGCGGGGCGCTTCGGCCCCTGCAGAAAGGCGATCTCGGCGTTTGCAATGCCGTGGGCGCGGTCGAGCCATCGATAGAGGGCCTTGATTGAAGAGAGCAGCCGGGCAATCGATGCATCAGCTAGACCATCGCGCCGGCGTGAGGCGAGGTAGGCGCGGATGTCGCGCGCGGTCAGCTCTGCCAGGGTCGAGACACCGACGGTCTCGCCAGTGTGGCCGGCGAGAAAGCCAAGAAAGCCGGACAGGTCCGCTCCATAGGCCTCTACCGTTTTCGCGGCCATGCGTCGTTCATCTTCCAGATGGGCGAGAAAGGCGGAAAGAAGGTCCATGGGCGAGTTTTGCCGCAGATCCGTTAAAGCCCGGTTCCTTGGCCGCGAGCGTGATTTGACTTGGTGACAGCGATGCGAGAGCCCTGACTTGGAACAAGAAAAGAGAGAGTCATATGCCGCGACAGGCCGGTCGGCGAAACAAAGACTTTGCACAGAAGCGACAAGAGCTGATCAGATCGCTTACGGAGTTTGCTCTCGCGGCCGATTTGAGGCGCCCAAGCTTGCGTGAGTTTGCCTTGGGCGTTGGTGTGACAGAGCCCACCTTGCGGCACTATTTTACGGATCGGCAGGGAACAGTTCTCGCGATCCTGGAAGAAATGTCGCGCCGCGGCCAATCAATTTGGGAGGCGGTGGCGACCGCGTCCCCGGATGGCCGGCAGGCTTTGGAACAGTATTTCTTGATGTCCCGCATGGGCATGCGCCATGGCGGCTTCGTCCGCACCCATGCGTTCGGCCTTATAGAAGGGCTCGCGGACAAGGATGTTGGGCGAGCCTATGTCCACCTGATCCTCGAACCATCGCTTCAAAGCCTTATGTCGAAACTGCGCTTGAGTGCAGGCAAGCCGCTTGCCGAGCCCGAGCTTCGTGCCCTGGCGCTTGCAGTTTTCTCACCGCTCCTCCTGATGAGCCTACATCAGGACCTCCTTGGTGGGCGGGACATCGCGCCGCTCGATGGGGACGATCTCACACGCGCGTTGACGGCGTTTCTCAGCCACCCGATCAACGACAATTGATGCCCATTTAGCCACGCAATGCGATCGCCGAGATGAGCAACACATTAAATATTGTATATACGATACGATATAATATTGACCTCTCAGTCTTATCCGCTAATTGGCTCGTCGAGCGCAGAGCTCACGAAATTCTTGGAGGACAAGATGACGATTTCGAAATGGCTTGTAGCGGCAGGATGCGCTTTGGCGATGACCGGAGCGGCTGTGGCCCAAGACTGGTATGTCGGCGGCTCAGCCGGCGTCAATTTTCAGACTGATTCCGACAATGAAGGGGAAACTGGAGCTTTTACCACCGGCAACCTCGGAGACGGATCCACACTCGCTGTGGCCGCAGGTACCGATTATGGTTGGACGACCGAATTCGATCCTGGTTTTGTCGTCTCCGGCGAAGTCGGTATTCGCTTCTCGAATGGCCTGCGTGCGGGCGTCGAGGTTAGCTACACCGATTCCAATGTTGAGACGCACACCGACGTGACGCTCGGCGGGGATCCAATTGGTGCCCTCGACGCGGCGACCCTGGCCGGCAGCCCAGATCCGCTGGGTGTGTCGATCGCGGATCTCGTTGCAGATGGCCAAGGCGACATCTCGTCCATCGGCGTGTTTGCAAACGCCTATTACGACTTCAACAGCGGCGGCAGGCTTCAGCCATATATCGGCGGCGGTATCGGATTTGCTGACGTAGATGTCGAATATGCCCCGTCCGGCGTTGGCATCATCGACGATGGCGAAACGAAATTCGCTTATCAGATCAAAGCTGGGGCCACTGTCAAAGTGACCGAACAGGTCGATGCATATACGGAATATGCGTTCCGGGCGACCGACGACATTGAAACGGATAATGTCCTCTTCCCTGGCACGCTCGACATCGAAAACCGTCAAAATCTCCTCATGTTCGGCCTGCGGTATACATTTCGCTAGCTGCGCACCCCCTAGAACATCTCCTGATCCGGCGGGCCGATTTGGCTCGCCGGTTTTCTTGTGTCTACGGGGAGGGCATGCGGCACGATTGACGCTGTGCCGATTCTCTTTCAGCACTCCGCTAGATGCTGATTGCCCGCGTTCTTTTTCCCATCGCCTTGCCGGAGCCGTTTGATTACGCGGTGCCGGACGATTTTGTGGTTGAGCCTGGCAGTTACGTGATGGCGCCGCTTGGAAAAACCGAGCGCCGCGGGGTTGTCTGGGAGGTCGTGTCGGAGACGGCGGCCTCCACCGGTGACGCGCCGTCACAAACGCTCTTCGGCGAAGACGACCAGGATGGCCGCGCCTTAAAGCCGATCTCTCGGGTCTATCCGGTGCCGCCCATGGGCGAGACGATGCGCCGCTTTATCGATTGGACCTCAAAATATGTGGTCGCCGCGCCGGGGGCGGTCCTGGCCATGGCGCTTCGTTCGCGAGGAGGGTTGGAGGCGAGCCCGATCGAGACTGTTTACCGGGTCACAGACACGCCGCCAGATCGCATGACGCCGGCGCGCGAAAAAGCGCTGGCAGCCGCGCGTGAGCTGGGGCCCGCGATTGCGTCGGAAATTGCTGCCTTCGCCGGTGTCTCCGCGGCGGTTGTGCAGGGGCTCGCGAAGTCCGGTGGGTTATCCGCAGAGCGGCGCGCCGTTGACCAGGCTTTTCCAGTTCCCGAGACCGGACGGCCCGGCAAGACACTGACCGATGAGCAAGCCGCCGCGGCAGAGGTTCTCCGCGCCGGGATCGGGGAGGGGCGTTTCTTCCCGGTGTTGCTCGACGGGGTCACAGGATCTGGCAAGACCGAGGTCTATTTCGAAGCCATCGATGCAGCGCTTGCCGCCGACCCTGCCGCCCAGATCCTGGTCCTTTTGCCTGAAATCGCCCTGACGCAAGCGATCTTCTCCCGTTTCACCGAACGGTTCGGCGCCGCGCCCGCCGCCTGGCATTCCGGCTTGACCGAAAAACAACGCCGGCGCACCTGGCGAGAGGCGGCCCATGGCCGGGCAAGGATCATTATTGGGGCGCGCTCAGCCCTGTTCCTGCCGTTTCAAAAGCTCGGCCTCATCATTGTCGATGAGGAGCATGACGGCTCTTACAAGCAGGAAGACGGAGTGGTTTATCATGCGCGCGACTTGGCGGTCGTCCGCGCGAAGCTCGAAGGCGGCGCCGTAATCCTTGCCTCGGCGACACCGGCGCTCGAAACGATCGTCAATGCCGAAGCTGGGAGATATCGCACGCTTAAACTCGCGGCGCGGCCCGGCGCAGCGGTTTTGCCGGATATCGCGCTCGTCGACCTGAAGGCCGACCCGCCGGAGAAAGGCCGGTGGCTGTCGCCCGTGCTGACGACGGCGATGGAAGAGACGTTGGCGCGGGGCGAGCAATCCCTCTTGTTTTTGAACCGGCGGGGCTATGCGCCGCTCGTCCTCTGCAAGGCGTGCGGGGAACGTATGAAGAGCCCCGGTACTGAAAGTTGGCTCACCGAACATCGCTATACCGGGCAGCTCGTTTGTCACATCACCGGCTTTACCATGAAGAAGCCTGCCAGATGCCCCCATTGCGGTGCCGAAGGCAGCCTCATGGGCGTCGGCCCTGGCGTTGAACGTGTGGCCGAAGAGGTGCGCACCCGGTTTCCGGACGCGCGGATCGAGATCTTCTCTTCGGATACGGCCGTCGACGGCGCGGCAACCCGCAGCATCGTCAGCCGCATGGCGGACGGTGAGATCGACGTGCTTGTCGGCACACAGATCGTCGCGAAGGGTCACAATTTTCCGGGGCTGACGCTTGTCGGCGTTGTCGATGCCGATGCAGGGATGAAGGGCGGAGACTTGCGCGCCGGGGAGCGGACCTACCAGCTTCTTAGCCAGGTGGCTGGCCGTGCGGGCCGGGCAGAACGGCGGGGCCGCGCCCTGATCCAGACCTATGCGCCCGATAGCCCAGCCATGCAGGCGCTCGCCGAGGGGGACCGGGATGGGTTCCTCGCCATCGAACGGGATTCGCGCGAGCTTGTGACCATGCCCCCTTTTGGCCGCCTCGCGTCGCTCATCCTATCAGCCCCCAGTGCAGAGGGCGTCGATAAGGTCGCCGCCGAGATTGCGGCGCTTGCGCCCCATGGCGACGGGGTGGATGTGTTTGGGCCGGCACCGGCGCCTCTCTCGGTGGTGCGGGGGCGACACCGCCGACGTTTCCTTATCCAGGCAGCAAAAACTGTGGACCTCTCGGCCTATATGGCCGCCTGGCGGCGAGCGATTAAAGTGCCGGCTTCGGTCCGCATTGCTGTGGATATCGACCCTTATTCCTTTTTGTAGTTGCAGCGGCAAAAGAGACCGCTAGGTCTCGCCGCGCCATTCCGCCGCAGTACGGACTACAGCACTCTGTTGTCATGACTCAGAACCGGTGGTAAGCCGCGCCGATCAGGGCATGGGCCGAGGGGTTCAGGCCTTATCCCTATAGAAAAACGGAGCCTTGCCTGGTTCCGAAAACATACGGATCACATCGTCTTGGCCACCGCCACTCAATCCAGCGAAGCTGCGCGCCGCTACGCGAACGCCCTATTCGAATTGGCGCAGGACAAAGGCCAACTCGCCGATGTTCACGACGCTTTTGGACGGTTCGCAACGCTTGTCCGCGACTCCAAAGACCTGACACGCCTTATCCAATCTCCGCTGTTTTCGCGGGAGAATAAGGCGGAGATCCTGACACGCGTCGCCACCCAGGCGAGCCTGCCGGATCTGCTAGGGAAATTTCTAGGAACGATCGCCATGAACGGCCGCGCGGCGGACTTGCCCGCAACCGCAGCGGCCTTCGACGAACTTTACGCCAAGCAACGCGGCGTGCAGCGCGCCGTTGCGCGCACCGCCAAGCCGATGACGGACGCACAACGAAAGCGCATCGAAGACATTATTGCCAAAAGCCATGGCGGCGATGTCGACCTGACAACCGAGGTGGATGAAAGCCTCATTGGTGGCCTTCAGCTGCGTATCGGCTCGACACTGATCGACGCCAGCCTGAAAGCCAAATTAGAACGCCTGAACAGCGCCATGAAGGGAGCCTGACGCCCATGGACATCCGAGCTGCGGAAATCTCCGACATCCTGAAAACGCAAATCGAGAATTTCGGTGTTGAGGCCGAAGTTTCCGATGTTGGCCAGGTTCTGTCGGTCGGCGACGGGATTGCCCGCGTCTACGGCCTCGACAGCGTCGAAGCCGGCGAGATGGTCGAGTTTGATGGCGGCATCAAAGGCATGGCGCTCAACCTTGAAACGGACAATGTCGGTGTCGTGATCTTTGGCGACGACCGCGGCATCAAAGAAGGCGACAATGTTAAACGTCTTCAAGAGATCGTCTCGGCGCCGGTCGGCAAGGGCCTCCTGGGGCGGGTGGTAAACCCGCTCGGTGAGCCGATTGATGGCAAGGGCGCTCTTGGCGATGTTGCAAGCCGGAACCGCGTTGACGTGAAGGCGCCGGGTATTCTGCCGCGGAAGTCTGTGCACGAACCGATGATGACGGGTATCAAGGCGATTGACGGTATGATCCCTGTCGGCCGCGGCCAGCGGGAATTGATCATTGGTGACCGCCAGACGGGCAAGACGGCGATCTGTATCGATACGATCCTTAACCAGAAGGCCACAAACGACGCGGCCAAGAGCGACTCCGAAAAGCTGTTCTGCGTCTATGTCGCGGTCGGCCAAAAACGCTCCACTGTGGCGCAGGTTGTCAAAACCCTCGAAGAGCGCGGGGCGCTTGATTACACAATCGTCGTCTCAGCGACCGCCTCCGAGCCGGCTCCGCTGCAATACCTCGCGCCGTTTACGGGCTGCACGATCGGCGAATGGTTCCGCGATAATGGCATGCACGCGCTCATCATTTATGATGACCTCTCAAAGCAGGCCGTTGCTTATCGTCAGATGTCGCTGCTTCTGCGCCGTCCACCAGGCCGGGAAGCTTATCCGGGTGATGTGTTCTATCTCCACTCGCGTCTCCTTGAGCGGGCCGCGAAACTCAACGAGGATCATGGCGCCGGGTCTTTGACCGCGCTCCCGATCATCGAGACCCAGGCAAACGACGTGTCGGCTTATATTCCGACGAACGTTATTTCGATTACGGATGGCCAGATCTTCCTGGAAACGGATCTTTTCTACCAGGGTATCCGGCCGGCTGTGAATGTCGGTCTGTCGGTGTCGCGTGTGGGCTCTGCAGCTCAGACGAAAGCGATGAAGAAGGTCGCCGGCTCGATGAAGGGTGAACTCGCCCAGTATCGTGAGATGGCCGCCTTTGCGAAGTTTGGGTCGGACCTCGATGCGGCGACTCAAAAGCTTCTTAATCGCGGCGCGCGCCTCACCGAGTTGTTGAAGCAGCCGCAATTTGCACCGCTTCAAATGGAAGAGCAGGTCATCGTGATCTATGCCGGGACGCGGGGCTATCTCGACGAGGTGGCGATTGATGATGTGACGCGGTTCGAGAAAGAGCTGCTCATGCACCTTAGATCGTCGCGCGAAAGTTTGCTGACGAAGATCCGGACTGAAAAGACCCTCACCGACGAAATCGAAGGTGAGATCAAATCAGTGCTCGACGAGTTTACCTCGAAGTTCGCCTAAGGGCGCTCGAGCGAAAGGGAAGGGTGCTGAGCCATGCCCAGCCTCAAGGAACTGAAAAACCGGATCGGCAGCGTGAAATCCACGCAGAAGATCACCAAAGCCAAGCAGATGGTGGCCGCGGCGAAACTCAAGCGCGCGCAGGAAGCCGCTGAGGCCTCCCGGCCCTATGCTGAGCGCCTGGCCGGCGTCGTCGCGAATTTGTCCGACACGGTCAGCGGTGAGGGCGGGCCGAAACTCCTTGCCGGGACCGGCGCCGATGAAACGCAATTGGTGATCGTGATGACCGCCGAACGCGGGCTTTGCGGCGGGTTCAACACAAACACCGTAAAACGCGCGCGCCAGTTCATCGACGAACTGCTTGCTGCGGGCAAAAAGGTGAAAATCATCACCGTCGGCAAAAAGGGCCGCGAGCAATTGCGCGCCGGCTATGCGGGGTACTTCATCGAACATGTCGATACGAGCGAAGCGCGCACACCTGCCGATCAAAGCGCTCTGGCGCTCGATTTCGGGCGCTCCCTGAACGCACGCTTTGAAGACGGCGAATTCGATGTTTGCACGCTCGTCTATTCGCGCTTCAAGAATGTTCTGGTTCAAGAGCCGACGACACAGCAATTAATTCCTGCCGTTGCGCCGGAAGGTGTCGAAATGACGGACCTTGGCAGCGCCATTTATAGCTATGAGCCCTCCGAGCCCGAGATTCTAGAAACGCTTCTGCCGCGTTATCTGAATACGCAGATTTTGTCGGCCATCCTGGAAAGCGCGGCGGGGGAA
Organism: Pseudomonadota bacterium; assembly: GCA_038534535.1. Taxonomy (GTDB): domain Bacteria; phylum Pseudomonadota; class Alphaproteobacteria; order Caulobacterales; family Hyphomonadaceae; genus CALLCD01. The sequence continues at coordinate 2,061 of JBCAWP010000028.1, read as the reverse complement.
CAGGCGGCGTCCATGACGGCCATGGATAATGCGACACGTAATGCGGGCGAATTGATTGACTCCCTCACTTTGCAGTACAATCGCGCGCGCCAGGCTCAGATCACCAAGGAGTTGATCGAGATCATTTCTGGCGCGGAGGCATTGTAGATAATGCGCTTAGCCAGTGCCCTGTTTGGATTGATGCTGCTGACGGCTGGACTGGCGGGATATGCCTCGACCGAGGAGGGGGCCGTGACAAATTTATGCGAGATCACGAAGGGCGAGCACTTGGCGCCACCGACGGGCGGCAATCGGTCTCGGCTTATGTCGAACGGTGTATCGATCGGCGTCTTCGGAACCGGAACCGTCGCCGCGTCCACGAAGGATGGCTTTGGCGTGGTGACCCTTCAGGCGCCCGGCATGCTGCATTTGACCTTTGAAGATGGCGAGCGGCTCACCGTTTCTATTCCCGAGGATGCTGGAAGAGTTGACGTTCAGATCAAGGGACCGAACGCGATCACCTGCACGACGTCGGCCTAGAGGGACGAGATGAACATCTGGATCGATGAGCGCGTCATTTTAGAGCGCGCGCCTGTTCTCGAAGGCGCAGACGCCGGCAGACACGAAAACACTGGGTATCTCGGTGCCCTTCAGCCCCAGGTAGCGGCGACCCTTGGTCGGTCCGCGACCGCCCTTAAGACCAATATTGCGGCGCCAGCCGCGCGATAGAAGACCGCTCCGAAGGAGACAAGACGTATGAGCACGACTGCAAATGCTAAAGGCCAGATCGCCCAGGTGATCGGTGCCGTGGTGGATGTCGAATTCGACGGCCAGCTGCCGGATATTCTGAACGCCCTCGAAACCGAGAATAATGGAAACCGGCTCGTTCTCGAAGTCGCCCAGCACCTCGGCGAAAACACAGTTCGCACGATCGCCATGGACTCCACCGAAGGCCTCGTCCGCGGCCGACCCGTCGCTGACCTCGGCCGGCCCATCACCGTGCCTGTTGGCCCTGCCACCCTGGGGCGTATCATGAATGTCGTCGGTGAGCCGATCGATGAGCGCGGTCCGATCACGTCGGACTTTGAAGCGCCGATTCACGCTGATGCGCCGGACTTTGTTGACCAGTCGACAGAAGCCGAAATCCTTGTGACGGGCATCAAGGTAATCGATCTTCTCTGCCCTTATACCAAGGGCGGAAAGATTGGCCTCTTCGGCGGGGCCGGTGTTGGTAAAACCGTGCTGATCCAGGAACTGATCAACAATATCGCGAAACTGTTTGGCGGATATTCGGTGTTTGCCGGCGTCGGCGAACGGACCCGGGAAGGCAACGATCTCTACTATGAGATGCAGGACGCGAAGGTGATCGACCTCGACGGTGAAAGCCGCGCGACGCTAGTCTATGGCCAGATGAATGAGCCTCCAGGCGCGCGCGCGCGGGTCGCTCTGACCGGTCTCGCTCAAGCCGAATATTTCCGCGACCAAGAAGGCAAAGACGTCCTCTTCTTTGTCGACAATATCTTCCGGTTCACCCAGGCGGGCTCAGAAGTGTCGGCCCTGCTCGGCCGTATTCCGTCTGCTGTGGGCTATCAGCCGACCCTCGCCACCGATATGGGCGCGCTTCAGGAGCGGATCACCTCGACCACCAAGGGCTCCATCACATCGGTCCAAGCGATCTACGTGCCGGCCGATGACTTGACGGACCCGGCGCCGGCCACCTCGTTTGCTCACCTTGATGCCACCACGGTGCTGTCGCGGTCGATCGCTGAAAAGGGGATCTACCCGGCGGTTGACCCGCTCGATTCCACCTCGCGGATCCTCGATCCGTTGATCATTGGTGACGAGCACTACGAGACGGCGCGCGGCGTGCAGTCGATCTTGCAGCGCTATAAGGAATTGCAGGACATTATCGCGATCCTCGGCATGGACGAACTGTCGGAAGACGACAAGCTGGTCGTGGCGCGCGCGCGGAAAGTGGAGCGCTTCCTGTCGCAACCGTTCGACGTGGCCGAAGTGTTCACCGGCTCGCCCGGTGTTCAGGTGAAACTGGAAGAAACGATCAAGGGTTTTAAAGGCCTGATC
>JBCAWP010000027.1:0-15326 GCA_038534535.1 Pseudomonadota bacterium | reverse complement strand
CGCCCTTATCTATGTCGATGAGGCCCACTCCTTCGGCATAGATAAGGGCGCCATTGCGGTGGGCCACGTCTGTGAATTCGTCTAGCGGCGCAATGTCGCCAAACATGGAATACATGCCTTCGACGACAATCAGGCGGTCGCCTTCTGGCGGTGGCGTGCGCGCAAGGCGCTTATCCAGATCTTCCGGATTATTGTGGCGGAAGCGAATGGTGGAGGCGTCTGCCAGTTTGCAAGCGTCGTAGATGCAAGCATGGCTGTCGGCGTCGATGAAGATCTGGTCTTCGCGGCCCGCCAGACCGGATATCGCCGCCAGATTGGTCTGGTATCCAGTTGAAAAAACAATCGTTGAGGCCATGCCGAGGAAGTCGCTGATCGAGCGCTCGAGTTTGACATGCTCGGCATAATTTCCGTTCGCCTGACGCGAGCCAGTTGTCCCGGTGCCATGGCGATCAACGGCTTCTTTGGCGGCGCGCATGCACGCCTCGTCAAACGTCAGGCCAAGGTAGTTATTGGTGCCAACGAGGAGAACTTCCTTGCCGTCGACGACGCCGCGAGTGGGGGTCAGGATTTCGTCGAACTCGAGGCCGACCGGCACTTGGCCGATAGAGGCTGCGCGTTGAAGGCGGACCAGATAAGGATCGTACTTGGAAAAAATGCTCATGAATCTAGGCCGCCGCTCGCTTTGAGAGTGCGGATCGTATCAACCAAATCTCCAACGGTCTTGATGTCGCTTACAGTTTCCATCGGAAATGTAATGTCATAGGCGTCCTCGACTTCCATGATCAGGTCGAAGACCGCGACAGAATCGACTTCGAGGTCAGAGACGATGGCCGTATCCCGCGTCAGGGGAATGTCGTTCTGGTTGAACGGCGCCAGCAAGGCGCACACTTTCTGGAAAATCAGATCGTCACTGCCGGAGGAGACAAGCGACGCGCTTTGACCATTGAGTTGAGTCTGTTTCATTCCACCGCTTTCAAATTCAGGGCGAGCCGCAAGGTTTCGCTCAGATCGCGCGCCCCTGCCATGACCGTCTTGCCACGCCAATCAGGGTGCAGCAACTCGCGGACTTTGCCAGCATTGAAATAGCTTGTCTTCCCAAAGAGGCCAGAGACACCTTCGGCAACATACGCGGCAGTCAGGAGGAGGGGCGCCGGGACGGGTACCAGCCTGACCCGCTTTGACAAGACTTCCGTGGCAGTGTCGGCCAGCCCGCGCCAGGTCACACCGCCAGGTGGTGACATCGGTTCAACGACGCCGTCTGGCGGTTCACCATCGCCGAGCTGCAGAATAAAGCGTGCGATATCATCAACGTACATGATCGCAATTGTTGAAGATGATCGCCCGCCAGGCACAGGTAGCCAGCCGGCTTTGAGCCCGTCGAGCAGCTGCGCCGTCGCTGTATCATTTGGGCCAATTATTGCGGGCGGGCGAACAATCGCGATGTCCATGTCCCCCGCTGCTTCTTTCACGGCGGCCTCGGCGGCAGCTTTCGACGCGGCATAGGGAGACAGGTGCGGCTCTCGCGCCGCGAGGGAAGACACCAGCACGAAACGGCGCGCGCCGGCCTCGCGCGCCAGTCCGGCGAGGCGGGCGGCCGCGGTTGCGTTGACAGCCATAAAGATCTCGCGGCTGCGCGCCTTCGTCAGCGCTGCGAGGTGAAAAACCGTCTTTGCACCCGTGCAGAGCTGTCGGAGTGCCTCGGCATCGTCGAGATCGCCTTCGATCCATTCGACATGACGCGTCGCAGGCTGGGGGCGCCGGGTCAGGGCGCGGACGCTCGATCCGGCGGAAACGAGTTGATCAACAAGGGCGCGGCCGAGAAACCCGGTGGCTCCCGTGACCGCAACCGGCGCCTCAGAGGAAGACATGTCTAGTCGGCGGCTCCGCTCGCCTTACGGGTTTCGCCCGATCCGTCTATCGCGACGGCGTTCAGATTTTCAAACCCGCCCCCGACATATTTTTGACGGGCCCGTGCCCGGCTGATTTTGCCGGATGAGGTCACGATCAAGCTGGACAAGGGCACGAGGCCGACATGGACGGCGGTATTGGCCGCCGACCGCGCGGCCGCCGTGGCCTCGGCATGGAGCCGGGTTAGGTTTTCCGGGTTCCGTGAGCGACACTCGACGAGAAGGACGATTTCATCCGATCCATTATCTGTCGTGACCGGGAAGGCGGCCGTCCGGCCAATCCGCCCTGAAACCGCGCTTTCCACCGCCCATTCGAGATCCTGCGGCCAGATATTGCGGCCATGGGTCAGGATCAAATCCTTGGAGCGCCCCGTGATGACGATTTGGCCATTGAGCCAGTATCCAAGATCACCCGTTTCTAGCCAGCCATCTGCTGTAAACGCGTCTTCGGTCGCAGCGTCGTTGCGGTAGTAGCCGGGCGTGACAGACGGGCCTCGAACGCAGATCCTACCGACTTGGCGGTCGCCGAGGGCATTTCCGCCCTGATCGCGCACTTCCATATCATGTCCGGGAAGCACTTCGCCGCAGAGGATGAATGTCCGGCGGGCGCCGGTCAGCGTGATGTCAGATGCGGGAATTGCGTCTCCCGACCGGCGGAGACGATCATTGTCCACATCGTCATGGACGGCGCCCTGGCCAAGCGGTGCAAAAGCGACTGCGAGCGTCGCTTCGGCCATGCCGTAACTCGGCACAAAGGCTTTCGGCGAGAATCCGTGGTCGACAAATGTCTCGGAAAATGCATCGAGCGCATCGGCGCGGACCATATCCCCGCCAATGCCGGCCGCACGCCATGTCGACAGATCGAATGTCCGGTCGTTGCGCCAACGGCGAACACAAAGTTCGTATCCAAAGCTTGGGCTGTAGCTGAGCGTGCCGCGATTATCAGTGATGATTTGGAGCCAGGTGAGCGGGCGGCGGGCAAAGGACGACGGCGCCATGAGATCAAGCGACAATTGCGACATCATTGGCGCGATCAGAAAGCCCACCAGCCCCATATCGTGATAGAGTGGCAACCACGATACGGCCCGGTCCCCTTCGCGGACTTTGAGGCCGTGGCGAATAATACCTTCGCAATTCGCAGTGACGGTCCTTTGGGTTCCGATGACTCCCTTAGGGTCGTTCGTGCTGCCGGAGCTGTACTGTATGTAGCAGAGGTCGTCGGGCCCATGCGGTCTCAATTCCCCGGTCTCGTCGCCGAGATCTGGCGCGGCCACATCCAGAACGGGAACATCGATCGGGCGCATGGCTTCGCCGCACATATCGATCAAGGCGGCCGGTGCCATCAGGGCGGCGATCCTCGCCGAAGAGGCCATCTGGCGCAGCTGGTGAAGATAGCTGTCGCGCCCGCCCATAGTGGTCGGCATGGGAAGGGGCACGGGCACAAGTCCCGCATACTGGCAAGCAAAGAACATGCGAGCAAAATCGGGAGATGTCTCCGCGATCAGGCCGACCAACGCATTGCTTGGGGCAAACGCGGCCAACTTAACGCCGAGCGCCATCGCTTCAGCGCGCAGCTGAGCATACGGAACCACATGGTCCAGTGTGCCGGTTGCCGAATAGAAATTTAGGCCGGACTCGCCTGCTGCGGCGTAGTCCAGAGCCTCTGTCAGTGTTGAAAAATCACCGAGTCGTAGATTCAGACCGCTTCGCGTAGGCGTTCGATCCATCATACTCTACCCCTCTTCGAGCCTGTCCGTTGAGTCGTGACGCCGCTTGCCCATCGCCATCCTGTTCGGACGTGCGGCCCAGTCATGAAGGTGATTGTGTATAACGAGATAGCCCTCAAATCTCAAATGTAATTGACAGGTTAACATACAGCTATCGCAAATAATTGAAGAGCGTGTGGTTAATGAGCACCTGTTCGTCGCCTCTTTGATTTATAGGGATATTTTCGGCGCCAAGGCGCTTTTCGGGGTCGGCGGTGGTGTCTTCGATTTATACGCACATAGCGCAGAGATGTGGCATTCCCAACACTTCGGCGTTCGCGCAAGACATGTATAGCGTCCATGGAGAATCAACCAGTGGTGCGCGCCTTTAAGATACTGTTCCGGTGTTGCCCGCTCCAGTTGTTGCTCAACTTCGTCGGGTGTTTTGCCAGGGGCAAGCCCCGTGCGATTCGCAACCCTGAAGATATGTGTATCTACGGCGATTGTTGGCTCGCCAAAGGCCTCATTGAGGACGACATTGGCGGTTTTGCGCCCGACCCCTGGAAGGCGCACCAATTCCTCGCGCGTCCGCGGCACCTCACCGCCAAAATCATCGATAAGCATCTGCGAAAGCGCGATGACATTTTTGGCCTTGTTCCGCCACAGACCAATGGTCTTGATGTGGCGCTCCACCTCTTCCAGTCCGAGCGCCAACATTCTCTCTGGGGTGTCCGCGACCTCAAACAGCTCTTTCGTGGCGCGGTTGACGCCGACATCTGTGGCCTGCGCCGATAGGGCGACGGCGACCACAAGCGTATAGGGGTTCTTGTAGGAGAGTTCCGTAGCTGGACTCGGTCGTTCGTCCGCCAGCGCGGCATAGAGAGCCGCGGCCTTTTCCGGCTTGAAGACCGGACGGCGACGCTTCTTGCGCCGTTTCGGCTTGGTTTTGGACGGTTCCGGCATCGCGCCTGTATGACGAGAGCTGGGGTGGGGCGCAAGAACGCAGGCGCTTTTGCTAGGCAGAGGCCCCGCGCCCTCTATACTCAGGGGCCATGGAGACCTCGGACAACATACTTTATATGGACGCGGTGCTGACCCCCAATGCGTCCCTCAGCCCGCGCGCCTTCGCCGTCATTATGACGCTCGTCGGTGTTTTCAGTTTTGCCGCTGGCATTCTCTATCTGACGGTTGGTGCCTGGCCCGTGTTTGGGTTTTTCGGACTGGACGCGCTTGCGATTTGGTATGCGTTCCGCCTCAGTTTTCGTGCCCAGAAGCAGGAGACGCGCATTACGGTCGATGCTGAGACGGTGCGGTTGCGCCACGCGCAATCGGGCCGGGCGTACAAGGATGTATCCCTGCCAACGGCTTTCGTCAGGGTTGAGCTTGATGAGCCTGTGACCCTGCAAAGTTGGTTGCGGATCGAGCATCGCGACCGCGCGTTTATAATTGGTCGGTTCCTGACGCCGGATGAGCGGCGTAGTTTTGCGAACGCCTTGCGGACCGCCATCCGACGCGCTCGGATGGAGCGGTATCCGACAGGAGGATAAAAAAGTGACGGAGGCGTCATAGTTTTTAAAGCTTGGCTATGATATGCTTTATTTATGCCGGCAGAAGACCCGGGATGAGGAGAGACGAATGGCCGACACCGCCACCTTGAAGCAGTCAGCGCTCAAGCGCCCGGAAGTTAAATTCCGCGAGAAACTTTTCGAGACGAATTACGATTTTGGCGCGGATATTCCGCCGGCCTCCGAAATTTCCCTGGACGACATCAACATGGCCGACGCGGAGCTCTGGCGTCAGGGCAAGTATTGGGACCGCTTTGAGCGACTGCGTAACGAGGCGCCGGTCCATTACACGCCGGACAGTGCGGTCGGCGCCTATTGGTCGATCACGCGTTACGACGACGTGATGGCGATTGATACCGATCACATCCGGTTCTCCTCCTCCTGGGAGCATGGCGGAATTACGCTTGGTTCGCCGCCCGCTGACTTCGAGCTACCGATGTTCATCGCGATGGATGAGCCGCGCCATGGCGAGCAGCGCAAGACGGTCCAGCCGGCCGTCGCCCCGCCAAACCTGAAAAAGTTTGAACCGCTCATCCGCGAGCGCACCCGGGGTCTGCTCGATACGCTGCCGGTCGGCGAACCTTTTGATTGGGTTGATACGGTATCGATCGAGCTGACCACGATGATGCTCGCGACGCTCTTTGACTATCCGTTCGAAGATCGCCGTCAGCTGACCCGCTGGTCCGATGTGGCGACGGGTATGAACAATCCAGACATTTGTCCGCGCGGCGAAGAACAGTGGCGGGAAGAGATGCTGGGATGTCTCGCGACGTTCGCGCAGATCTTCGAGGATCGGAAAGTCAATCCGCGTGAGTCTGACCTCATGACGCTGCTCGCCCTTGGCGAGAAGACGCGCAATATGACGCCGCAAGAGCTTCTCGGAAATGTCATTCTCTTGATCGTAGGCGGCAACGACACGACCCGCAACTCGATGTCCGGCACCGTCTACGCGCTCAACAAATTCCCCGAGCAGTATGAGATCCTGAAAGCCAATCCGGACCTGATTCCGGCGATGGTGTCGGAAGGGATCCGATGGCAGACGCCACTCGCCCACATGCGCCGCACAGCGGTGGAAGACGTTGAGTTCCGCGGCAAGCTGATCCGCAAGGGCGACCAGGTTGCCATGTGGTATGCCTCGGCTAATCGCGACGAGCGTCACTTTGAACGCCCAAATGACTTCTGGATTGAGCGCCCCAATGTGCGCAGCCATATCTCCTTTGGCTTCGGCATTCACCGCTGTGTCGGAAACCGTCTCGCTGAGCTTCAGCTGCGGATCCTCTGGGAGGAAATTCTTGCGCGGTTCAGCCATGTCGAAGTGTTGGATGAGCCTAGCCTGACCCCGTCGCCTTTTGTGAAAGGCTATACGTGGATGCCGGTTCTCCTTCACAAATAGCAAGAATAGGTCAGCCGGCTCGTTTTCGCCGTTGACCGGCCCACGATTGTTTCGTTTTCTCTCTTGGGGGAGGGACGAGATATGCGTTTTCTAGGTGCGTTCGTCGCGGCTATTTTGATTCCAGCACTGGCGGTCGGGATCGCCGTTCTGCCCTTTTGGCAAGGCGGCGTTCAGGACCCGGCGATGTTGTTTGAGATCTGGCGGACATGCCTCACAGACGGCAGCTCAAGTCCGGATCTATCGGAACTCTGCTCCACTGCGCGTCCAACCATTCTTTATGGTGCCATCGCCGCGGCAACCGGATTTATCGGCCTCTTCCTGATCCTTTTGGTCCAATTCGGGGCGTGGACTACGGGTTGGAATAGAACGCTGCTCGCGTTCACCTTTCCGCCGCTCGCTTTTATTGCCCTACTTGCTTGTGGTCTTGTTGCGATTGCCCAGGCCGGCCTTGTGGCCGGAGGGGTCTACTTCCTCGAAGCCTATCTGTTCGGCAGTGTACACCTCGCCATTGTCATAGTCGTCGGTATTATCGGCCTGGTCGCGGGCGTCGGCGTGGTGATGAGTGCGCTCGGCATGTTTAAGAGCGCCGGGGTCAATGTTATTGGCCTCCCGATACGCCCCATCGATGCACCGCATTTGCACCGCGTCATCGGATCCATCTGTCGGCAGCTCAACACAAAGCCGCCAAAACAGGTCGTGGTTGGGCTCGACGCGAATTTCTTCGCCACATCCGCCCATGTTCATACGCCGTTCGATAAGCAGCCGATGAGGGGCCAGACGCTCTATATGTCTCTGCCGCTTCTAAGAATGCTCACCGAGGAGGAAGTGAAATCGGTGATCGGCCATGAGATGGCGCATTTTAGTGGCGGCGATACCGCTTATTCCAAGCGTTTTGCGCCGGTGTACCGCGGGCTTTATGGCGCGATGAACCGATTGTCTGAAGGTGGTGGTGGCGGGATCATGGCGGCGCCCGCCAAACTGATCCTCGGCTTCATGCTGGACGCCTTCTCTCGCATTGAGCGGCGCATTGGCCGTAAGCGTGAAACCCGCGCCGATGCGATTGGCGCGGAAGCGGGATCGGCCGAGGCGCTGAGTAGCGCGCTTCTCAAAGTATCGGTCTTTTCGGCGATCTGGCAGGCCGAATTTGAAGAAATGATCGGGCGCGTGAAGCGCGGCCGCTTTTCGCGGAATCTGTCGCGGAACTTCGTAGACCGGACGCGCTATGATATCGATCACGATAAGATTTCCGGCCTGGCGGTCCTCGGCATAGAATCCGAGGTTCCCCATCCCACCGACAGTCACCCCGTCACGATAGACCGGATCACAGCGCTCGGCCTCGACCCGGATGTGTTCTCCGATACGGACCGCCTCAAAGCGTCGATTATGCCCGAACGCACTTTGATCGCCCGTTCTGACAGTATTGAAGCGCTCGAAGAACGCCTGACCGATGTCTATCAACAAATCATCGCTCACCAGGCAGGTGTCAGCGAAGACAAGGGTGTCCAAAACGAAACGGCCTTCTCAAATCTATTGAGCATGTTCCTTGCGAGCATCACGCTCGCCGATGGGTCCGTCGACGACCGCGAAATCGAGGTCGCCCAAGAAGAGGCGTTCAAATACGACCCGGCGTTCGATCCCGTCAGCTTCAAGGAGTATTGCCGGCATCCGGATGATCTGCCGTCGACCGAAAAACTGCTCTACTGGGGCAATATGATGCTGACGCCGCAAGGGGCCGACCGCCTAAAAGCGATCCTGCACAAAATCGCTGCGGCTGATGACCATATCGACGCCGGCGAGAAGGCGCTACTCGACCTGTTCGATGAGGAGCTTGTGGGCATGGAAGACACCGGCGAACCGGCGCCCGCCGCGTCTTAATCGCCCGACTGGGCGAGTACGGCTGCGCGCATCTGTTCGGCCTGGTCTGGCGAAATACCCAGAGCGTCTAAGATTGGTCCGCCGATCTCCTCATTCCAGGAGTGGGGCGGCCCAACCGTGATGCCCCCGTCCACGAGGAATTCCCCGCCGGTGACAAACGCCGCTTCGTCCGAAGCGAGAAATGCGGCCATGTTCGCAATGTCGCGCCCTTCGCCAACCCGGCCCGCGGGCTGCATCTTGCCGCCATTTTGAACGATCATCTCCGCCATTTGCCCGGCGGCATCGCGCGACAGGCCGAGCGACGCCCCAAATATCGACGTCGCAATAAAGCCGGGGAGGATGGCGTTCACCCGGATCTTGTGTTTACCGAGCTCGGCGGCTGCGAGTTTTGAAAAATGTGCGACGCCCTTCTTGGCGACTGAGTAGACAATGGGGGCGTAGCCGGCGGCCACCGCAGAAACAGACGATGTATTGATCACCGAGCCGCCGCCACGCGCTTTCATTAACGGCACGGCGAAATGGGTCCCCGCGAAGACAGACCGTAGCAGAAGCTGCATCGTGGCGTCGTATCCGGCGAGGTCGAGCTCCTCAATGCCCGTGGGCGTGCCTCCGTGACCGGCATTATTGAAGAGGACGTCGAGGCCGCCAAAGGCCTCCTCCGCGCAGGTGAGGGCGGCCTTCAAATCCTCGTCTACCGTGACATCGCAACGGATGAAGCGGACCGCGTCCGACCCGAAACGCGCTTCAAGAGCTGCGCCCGGTTCTTCCTGAATATCGGCGGCAACAACGCGCGCACCGGCTTCGACGAACCGCTCGACGCTCGCCAGGCCGATCCCGCTCGCGGCCCCCGTAATGACCGCCACTTTCCCTGATAAATCGACCATGGCCAACGGCTCCCTGCGCTCTCTTGTTTGTATCTCGTTGTGACGAGGGTCGCAGGCGCGCCGCGCTTGTCAAGGCGCCTCGTTTCGCTCCGCGTTAATCGAGAAGCGCATGGCGAAGGGACATGATCCAACGCTCGTTCGAGAGGTCATAGATCTGGAATGAGGTCGCCCAGTCAAAGTAACACCATCCAAAGTGCTCGGCTTCGGCTGCTTCGCGCACGGCGCGCGTCCAGCGGACGCGTTCCTCCAAGGAGGCTCTTTCGTAGACGCCAAACTCGCCGAGGAAAATCGGCAACCCGGTGCGCCGCCGGAAAGCGGCCGCGCGGTCCATCTCGACGCCCAAGCTGTCGAAATGGTCTTTCGACCCCCACCGTTCTTCCTGGTTATGTATATATCCGGCGAAATGGGCGTTTTGGTGTGTGAAGCCGAACGGATCATAGAAATGGAAGGACGCAATGAGCCGCTTGTCCGTGGGGAATTCAGCGGCATCCAACCCATTCAGCCCCCCCCAGTCGGCGCCGCTCACAATAATCCAGCGGTCGGGATGATCAGGTCGAACAATTGAGAGGAGCCGCTCGTTCATATTGTCGACGAGTTCAGCGGTCATTCCGCTATGGGGCTCATTTAGAAACTCGAAGATCAGGCCGTCCGGCCAGCCTTTGTAGCGCTCTGAAATCTGTCTCCAGATATCATCGAGATGGTCCTGGTGACGATCGGGATCGGTCATCAACTGGTAGAAGTGATGAACGTCGAGGATCACTTTCAGATCCTCGGCGAGGGCGGCCTCAATGATCTCGTCAACCCGGCGGAAGACAGACTCGTCGATCGTGTGTGGAGCCCGGCGTGTTGTGTGGTTCGACCAGGCGACGGGAAGGCGGATCGCTTCAAATCCGGCTGCGGAAATCCGGGCGAGGTCTTCGCGGCGAATTCTATATCCCCACTCTCCTTCGCGCGGGGCTTCTAGCGCGCCGCCGAGATTGATACAGCTCTGGAACGGCATATCGACCGCTTTGCGCGAGGGTGGCGATGGCGCCCCGCGCGTCTCTCCGGGCCCGTCTGCCGACGCCAAAAGAGGAGGAGAGAGGCTCCAGAGGAGCGCCAAAGCGGCGAGGAGGGCCGACAGTCGCATTGCAAGTCCAAGGTGAAAAGCGCCAACAGATTCCAAACATACGGCCCAGCAAACGCAGCGGCTACCGGACTCTCGTATTCGTTGAGCCTTCTCGCAAAGAAAAAGGCCGGAGCGCGAACCCCGGCCTTTCTCGTCTCATAATTGGGCGATCTAGAATGTACCGCGCACACCGATGAAGAAGAAGCGACCACGTGGGCTCACTGGGCGAGCGAGCTGACCGAGGAATGGCTCTTGATCCGTGAAGTTCGCAATCCCTCCAAACACGCCAAACTTCTCAGACACTTCGTAATTCACGTTGATGTCTTGCTCAAAGCCATTGCCGGTGAACAGCTGGGATGGATCGGCAAGGCCGACATTGTCAGATACGACAACCGCGCCATCGATGATTTCGACATCCGTCAGAGCAGCATTTGAGAAGTTGGCTGTGGATTCCTCGAAACGACCTGTCCAGCCGACGCTCCACTTTCCAAGATTCCAATTGATCCCAAGATTGAAAATCAGTTCAGGAACGGGTCCTACCGCGGCAACGTTCGCATTGGTACCAAGGAGATCGCTCACCGTAGCTTGGTCCAAGATCAAAAGTTGTTGCTGCAAGGGATCAGGTTCGGCCGCAATCGTTTGAGCGATCACCGGATCACTTTCTGTAAACCGCTCAATGAAGCGCGTCCCAACCAGTGAAGTCTGGATGGATCCGAGATCACGTCCGGCATATTGCGGCAAATCAAATGCATACCTGACATCAAAATCGACACCTCGCGCCTCGAGAACCGCGAGGTTGATATTGCCAGATGTGAAGCCTGAAATAGCGCCGCCATTATTGGGGTCGCGCTGGACAGCATCACAAAATTGGTTGTCAGTAGATGGCAGGTCGACACAAGCGGCTGCGATCGCGGCACCCGTAAGGCTGCCAACCGCATCCTCGATTTCGATGTCATAGTAATCAATAACAACGACCAGATCATCCAACCAGCCGTTCAAGACACCGCTTGGCTGGAAGACACCGCCGACCGTGAAACTATCAGAGGTTTCTTCCGTCAGGTCTGGATTACCACCGGTTGTGCCGGTCACGAACGCGGTCAGGAAGTCCGAAGAGTCAAAGCCTTCTGCGACAAACTGTAGGCAGTTCGCCGCGCGGTTGGCGCTGCCCTGCGATATGTTGCCATCATCACAAGGGTCTGCATCGACACCGATGAACGCGGCGATTTGAGGGTCAAAGAGTTCCCCAATGTTTGGCGCGCGAACCGCCCGCGAATATGTGCCGCGGAGGGTGAGCCAGTCATGGGGTTGGTAGCGACCACCGAACGAGTAGGTCTCTGTTGTTCCAATCGTATTGTAATCCGAGATACGTCCCGCAGCGGTTACTTCCAAATATTCTGCAAACGGAAGGTCCTTCAAAAGAGGAACTCTGATTTCGCCGAAGCCTTCAAATACTTCGATATCCTGGCCATCGGTTGGAGACTCGAATACCGGCTCCGTGGCGTTTCCGACCACAAGGCCCTCAATAGAGCGGAAGCTGTCGGGAATGAACTGAGACGCGTCTTTTCGCCACTCAAAGCCAAGAGCCAGGCCAATCGGGCCGGCAGGCAGTTCAAAAAACTCAGATGAGTCGCCCGCGATCGTGATCAATGCCTGTTGTTGTGTGATCGTGGTGTCATCTTCCAGATCGACGAATGCAAAGTCGGCTCCAGCGCCCTGAATGGCGTTTGAGCCGAGAATGTTGATTGGAGCGCATCTGCCGTCGCCGATCGCATACGTCACCGGGCGTGTCAGTCCACTGACGTCTTCGCCATTGATAACCGTTCCGTCAGCGAAAAGGGGCGGTCCGCCCACGAACAAAGCCCCCGGAGATGGCTGCCCTGTCACCTCGGACCGACAGACAATATCACCAACCTGAGCAGACCCTGCATCAATGACGATATCCTGCCCATCGCGGATCGCATTCAGCGTTCCTGCACCCGAGTCAAAGGCAAAAATTGAGTTTGTGCCATCCAGATCAGCGGCCGTTAGAGCGACAGCATCGATGCCAGCAAAATAACGGTCATTCAGCCGAGAACTTCTGGCGACAATGTCTGCTTCTGTGCGCCCCCAACCATAAGAGGCCTCGTATTCAAATCCGGTGCGCGGAATCTCGCCGCGGAAACCACCCGTCGCGCGGATCGTGGAGCGCTGTGCGGTTGTTCCGCCATCAATCTCAGATCCGAGGTTGTCTCTCGCCACAAAGATGCTTGGCGTCGAGTCTGGATCGAGCGCATCCAAAATGGGGATCTGATTTTGGATCGCCAATGGCAAGAATGGGTTATCCAATGCGATCGGGATATCATCAGAGAACGGGATCCCTGCCACCGCACTGGATTCATTGAAGGATAGCTTTGCGTCGGCAAAAAACGTGATGTGATTGTTGATCTCGTAGTCGAACGCAGACGAGGCAACAAACCGAGTATTCTCCGGGATAAGCGTTAAGTCTGGCGCAGTTTGACCGATTGCGATGCCGTCGCCGCCAATCGCGTTGAACGCGCCGGTAGAGATCCCCGGATTGAACGCACGAACTTCGCCCGTTACGGGATCTATCACCTGTAGCACTGGAATGTCGGTACCAGGAATGTTTGGCACGGTGTCCGTCGCTGGATTAAAATCGTTCACGAACGTCAGCAGCTGGCCAAACGGAAACGCGAATGGTGTGGGATCAACAGCAATCGTGGAACCAGGGCTTGAGACCGGAAGTGTTCTGTTTGGAAAGAACGCCTGCTCGGCGGCTGGGTCGAGACCCAAGATGCCATTTGCAAAAGCGTTACTTGGATTGAGGCTCGAGAACCCAGGCCCCGCAAAGCTGGGCCGGTCACCGTTTACGATTGACGTTGAGTGATTGAACTCAAGTGCGAAAACCGTTAGAACTTCGGCGCGCGCGATGAGGGCTTGCGGTATCGTGCCAACATCAACAGTTGCCGTACCTTCAGCGCCGGGTACATGTCGACGCCCGTCCTGAAGGACCAGCGTCCGGTTGGTGCCAAGGCTGCGCAAATTCAGAGTACTAATCCCTGTTGCTGCAAATCCGTCAGCTGAATCGAGCGATGCCGGATTGGACCCTTGAAGCGCCGGTATATTCCGTAAGCCCGTTCCAATCTCGATATCACCAGAATTGATGAACTGATCGAGTGACACGGTCTGCACAGGGCTCGGGGCGGTCAGTGCGGAGTCTGTCGCAATCCGCGACCCCGTCACAACGACGCGCTCGAGTTCTCGGTTATCCTCGGCGACTTCTGTGAGGGTTTCCGGCGCGTCGTCCTGCGCCGCCGCCGGCATTGCCACAGTCAGCGCTGCTAATGAAACGCAGCCGAATATCTTGGCCGCACGCCTTGTTATTTTCGATGACATTCTTCTCTCCTGCCCGAATTGCATAAAAGCAGGGTGCCTGTCCCTTCGGACACACACCCCCACACTCCCAATGCTAAGAGAACGCGTGCCGGGCAGATGTCGTCAATAAAGCTGCGCAGAGTGGCGGAGTTTTGCCGAATGACGTGTCGAAATGGTCACAATTGGGACAGATTTGCTCAATCTGTGGTCAGTGGCGTGAGCGACCGCCGCCGCTCAGCGGCACTTTGCTTGACACTCTCGGAGCGTAATTGGCCGCATGCCGCAAAGATATCTCGTCCGCGAGGGGTCCGTATCGGCGATGAATATCCGGCCCGGTTCAGGATCTCGGCAAAAGCCTCGATTGTCTCCCAGTCCGAGCACTCATATGGCGCATCCGGCCAGGCATTGAAGGGGATGAGATTGATTTTTGCCGGCACGCCCTTCAGCAAGTTGACCAGGTCCTTCGCCTCAGCGAGCGAGTCATTCACGCCTTTGAGCATGACATATTCGAACGTGACGCGTTTTGAATTGCCAAGCCCCGGATAGGCGCGAATGGCGTCGAAGAGGGTTTGCAGATCGTACTTCCTGTTGATCGGGACAATCTCATTTCGCAAATCATCATGCGTCGCGTGGAGGGAAATCGCGAGCATGGCGCCAGTGCGCTCACCGAGTTCCGGGATCTTTGGGGCCACGCCTGCCGTCGACACGGTAATCCGCCGGCGACCAATACCGATGCCTTCGCCGTCCGAGATCGTATCAATCGCCTCAGCCACATGATCAAGATTATAAAGAGGCTCGCCCATCCCCATAAAGACAATGTTCGAGAGGCGCCGATTCTCAGCATTTGCAGGCCATTCACCAAGGCCGTCGCGCGCGATTAAAACCTGAGAGACGATCTCTTGGGCCGTCAGGTTACGGACAAGGCGCTGGGTGCCCGTGTGGCAGAATGTACAGTTCAGTGTACAGCCGACCTGGCTTGAGACGCAGAGGGCGCCGGCCCGGCCGACATCGGGAATAAAGACGCTTTCCCCTTCCACATTGGGGCCAAAGCGCACCAGCCATTTTTGCGTCCCATCCACTGAGACCTTGTGCTCGGCAATCTCCGGGCGAGTGAGGGTGTGCTGGCTGTCGAGGCGCTCGCGCATGTCCTTCGCAATGTTTGTCATCGCCCAAAAGTCTTGTGTGCCAGCATGGTGAATCCAGCGGCGCAGTTGGCTGGCGCGCATTTTGGCGGGCTTTGGGTCGAGGCCGATCGCGACCATCGCGTCGACAAGGCGGGGATGCGACAGCCCGGCGAGCGAGGTGGGGCCAGCCGGCTTGGCGGGTCTTTGCGATAAGTCGAGAGGCGTTTTCATGGCGCAGCCATTAGCATGTTGCACGTGTAATCACGATAGGGCGGGTTGTAGCAGAACACTCATTCTGTTACGCAGAGGTATGCCCCGTTCAAAGTCTTTCTCTCGCAACGAAGTCATAGAGGCCGCGCTGCATGTATTCTGGCGAAAGGGGTATCAGGCGA
>JBCAWP010000026.1:0-15540 GCA_038534535.1 Pseudomonadota bacterium | reverse complement strand
CGACTTCGTCTTGCGGTTATCCGCTGGCCTTATGCCAGACAATACTGAAGAAACCGATGCCAAATCTGGACAAAAATTCGTGCGGTTGCGTCACTCAGTGGCTTTGCAAGGGTCGCCGATCACGCGGACATCGGGCGGCGGTTCTGAGCCGAGGCGGAGTAGGAATTTCGGGCACGCACGGCGCCTCGCAAACAGGACGCGTTCGAGCTGAAGGTCTTCCAGCACGATCGGTTCCGGCGCTGGCAATGCGACGCTTGGATCACCCACTTGCGAGACGGAGCGAATGTTTACCCTTTTGACACTGGCCAGGCTGGCATCCGAAGACCCAGGCGTATGAATACGGACGACTGTCTCTGCCGTCGCAGATTGCACGAGCACGAACAGCCCCATGCCTATGGCCCCAAGCAGCGTCGCTATTCGTTCATGCGTTAAGAATTTTCTTACCATAAACGAAACGTAAAGTCTCGATTATGGCAAAATCTAGTCGTCTCTCGCGGCAGGCGAGGCGCATTCGCCTCACTGGGTAACGATGGTCAGAAATCCGATCACTGACATAATGATGACGAACCCGAACCAGCCCCACCACGGCGCAAATTTCGGCCGCGGCGGCGGGGCCGGCGGCTTGGTCGCCTCAACCAAAGCCTGCTCGAGGAGGTCCATCATCTGGGGTAGCTTTTTCAGCCGGTCTGAGACCTCGCGAACATTCGACTGGACGAGCCGCGCCGCACCTTTCGGGCCGAACTCGTCGCGGACCCAGGCCTCAATCACGGGCTCGGCGGCCTTCCAGATATTGTGCGCTGGATCGATGTTCCGTGCGACGCCCTCGACCTGAACCATCGTCTTCTGAAGGAGGACAAGTTCGGGGCGCAAATGCATGCCGAACTGGTGGGTATAGTCGAATAATTGCAGCAAAAGCCGTCCCATGGACACGTCTTCAGCCGCCTTGCCGTGGATCGGTTCGCCAACTGCCCGCAAGGCCTGGGCAAAATCGTCGACAGATTTTGTTGCCGGCACATAGCCCGCTTCGAAGTGAACCTCGGCGATCCGGCGATAGTCGCGCTTGATAAAGCCCCACAGGATCTCAGCGAGGAAGCGGCGCTCCATCGGGCCGATGCGCCCCACAATCCCGAAATCGACAAGCGCAATCCGATTGTCCGGGGTAACGATCATGTTCCCTTCGTGCATGTCCGCATGGAACACACCGTGGCGGATCGCATGGGTCAGGAAGCCTCGCGTCACCAGATTGGCGAGCGCTGGCCTGTCGGGCGAATTGTCGAGGGCCGTCTCATCGGTGAGCGGGATCCCGTCTATCCAATCGGTCGTCAGCACACGCTTACCGGACCGGGTCCAATCGACATGCGGCATAACGAAAAAGCCGTCGGCTTCCGTTCGGTCGCGCATCTCATCGGTGGCGCCCGCTTCCAGCGTGAGATCGAGCTCCTTGAGCATGCTTTCGGCCACCGTATCGACAAAGGCGACCGGTTCGAGCCGGCGGCTGTCCGGCGCGCGCTTTTCCGCTTGTGCCGCCGCCCGTTTCATGGCGCGCAGCTCGCGGGTGATCTTGGTCTCCACGGCGGGGCGAAGGATTTTGACTGCGCGCACGCCGTCGTCGGTGGTGAGACGATGGACTTGCGCGAGTGAGGCCGCCGCGATCGGCTCCGACATGTCTGGAAAAAGATCCTGAGCGGCCGCCTCTCCGAATTCCGCAGCGAGGGCCTGTTGCGCCTTCTCCATCCCAAAGGGCGGCAGTTTGTCTTTTAGGCGAGATAAGTCAGTTGTCGTCTCAACGCCGAACACGTCGGGGCGTGTCGCCACAAATTGGCCAAGCTTGATGTAGGCCGGCCCCAGTTTCTCAAGCGCCCTGGCGAGCCGCTCTCCTGGCCGGCCCCGCGCGCCGCCCATGAAAAAACGAAGCAGACTCCCGGCAAATCGCGCCGGCGCTGGCATCCGCGATTTATACTCCTGCGGCAGGACAACATCGTGCCGCGCGAGCGAAACCCCAGCCCGCAAGAGGCGGCGATAATCTGCAAGAGCTTCGAACACTAGACGACCCAGCCCGAATGCAGCGCTGCGATCCCGCCGGAAAAGTTCGTCACGCGGACCTGTTGGAACCCCGCGTCTTCGATTTCTGAGGCAAACACAGCTTGTTCAGGGAACCGGCGGATTGACTCGATCAGGTATTGATAGCTTTCGCGGTCCCCAGCGATCATACCGCCGAGCGCCGGGATCACCGCAAAACTGTAGGCATCATAGGCCTGCTGCAGCATCGGGGCGGTCATATGGGAGAATTCAAGGATCGCCAGGCGCCCGCCGGGTTTCAAGACGCGGTGGAACTCACCCAAAGCCTTTTGTCGCGCAGCCACATTTCGGATCCCAAACGCGATGGTCAGCGCATCAAACTGGCGGTCAGGAAACGGCAGGTCTTCCGCGTCGCCGCAGACCCAACCGAGGCGCGCGCCAAAGGTCTGCAAATCGCGGCGCTCCTTGCCGGCCGATAGCATCGCGTCATTGATATCGCAAATGACGGCCTTGGCATCAGGCATGCGTCCGCGCCGTTTTGAGATCGCATCGGCCCGGGTGAGGAATGCCTTTGCAAGATCCCCCGTGCCGCCGGCCACGTCGAGCAATTGCTCGCCTGGCTGGGGGTTCACCCGCGCCATCGTATCGGCCTTCCAAAGGCGGTGAACACCGGCCGACATGAGATCGTTCATGAGATCATAGCGTCCGGCAACGGATCGAAAGACGCCTTTCACACGCGTGACTTTCTCATCGTGCGAGACGTCTTCATATCCGAAGCTAACGGTATCGTCTTTGGCGGCGTCGTCTATCATGGCGGCGGACCTTATCGCCGCGTCCTGAAGAAAGCCATAAGCCAGTGTGCCGCGCTTGTCGCAGGCGCCGCTAGAGATACGCGGAAAGCACGCCGTCCACCGCCCGCTCAAGATCCTTCAAGGTCGCAACCTCCGTCAGCACCGTGCAGTGCGGCTTGTAGCGCAAGAGCAAACTGTCCCCCGTACCCCAAAGGCCGCGGTGTTCCGGGCTCATCCAAACCACGCGTTTCGCCCGCGCCGCCATTTCGCGGAAGAGGTCCAGCCGGCCGTCACCATAGTTAGACCGCCCATCCCCGAGAATAATCACGGTCGTCCGCCGGTCGATCTCGGACCAATGGGTCACCCGAAAGTCTGACAGGGCCTGGCCATAATCGGTTGAGGACATCCCGATTGTTTTAACGATGCGCTCCATACCGGCTTCAAACCCGCCGGCTTCAAAAACGCTGTCCACATCTTCCAGGCGCCCCGAAAACGCGAAGGTTCGCACCTCATCAATCGTGTCGCGGAAAGCAAAGACGAGCATCAATAAGAAGCGCACATATTGCGACACCGACCCCGACACATCGCACAACATGACGAGTTTCGGCTTGTCCTTACGCTCTTGCTTCCAGGCGAGGTCAAACGGGACGCCGCCATGGCCGGCATTCGCCCGAAGGGTCCGGCGCACATCAAGCTTGCCGCGATGGGTCTGGCGCCGGCGGCGCGAGAGTTTCGCAGCGAGGCGCTTGGCGATCTTTTCGACCAGCGCCTTCATCCGCTCAAGTTCATGGCGGCTGATCCGGTCAAGGCGCTTCTCTGCAAGGGCCTCTTCCATGAAGGCCTGCGTGGCGCCGGCGCCGAAGGTATCAAATTGCTGCTCGACAAAGGTCTTCAGCCGCCGCATCGCGTCGCGCCGTATCTCGATGAGCTGTTCAGCCGCGTCCGCGTCTCCCGGCGCGCGCCCCTGGAGGCGGTCCACAAGACGCTCCTGGAGCGCCTCGCCGCCCATCTCTTTCAACATTTTCTGGACGTAGAACGGAACCTGAGTGGAGAACCGGATATCCGCCGTGCCCGCAGCGTCGGCGGCCTCCTCAATCGCCAATTGGATGGCCGCTTCGTCCTGAGACGTCATGAGATCGCTTAGCGGGTCACCCGCTTTCGTCTCGTCTCGTGACGCACTATCTGTGCCCGATTGTTTTGATTGTGTTGCCCGTCGAAAGAACAGATCGAAGAGCTCGTCGTGAACCGTTTTCTCGGTTTCACTTTTTGCGAGCACCAGGCCGAGAGATGTCTTCAGATGGTCCCGGTCCTCGAACCCAACAATTTGGGCAGCATTCGCGGCATCGATCGCTTCGGCGGTAGAGACACGAACGTCAGACGCCCTGAGCGCACGAATAAAGTCCGACAGGGTCCGTGCGGTCATGCCTCATCCGCAGCGCGCAGGAGCTTACTGAGTTTGCCGTCGACGGCTTCGATATCGTTTTCATGCTTCAACAGCACATTGAGCGTGTCGCGCACCATATCGCCATCCAGCGCATCGGCATTCATCAGAAGAAGTGTGCGCGCCCAATCAACGGTCTCGGCGATTGATGGGCGTTTGCGCAAATCTTCGCCGCGCAAGGATTGCACGAAGCCGATCAGCCGCCGCATGAGCGTCTCGTCAATGCCGGGCACGCGGGCGGACACGATCTGGCGCTCCCGCTCTGCATCGGGAAAATCAATGTGCAGATGTAGGCAGCGCCGTTTCAGCGCATCTCCCAATTCCCGGACATTGTTCGAGGTCAGAACGACAATTGGCGGCACATTAGCCTGGATCGTCCCGATCTCCGGGATCGTCACTTGATAGTCGGACAGAACTTCCAGGAGAAAGGCCTCAAACGCCTCGTCCGATTTGTCGACCTCATCGATCAGAAGCACCGACCCCGCCGACTGCTGCATGGCCCGCAAAAGCGGCCTTGGCTCAAGAAAGGCTTTGGAGAAGAACAGGTCCTCGAAATCATCGAGCCGCCCATAAGCCGTCTCAAGCGTGCCGGCATCTTCCATGATCTCGCCGAGCTTCTCCTTTAGAAGCTGGGTATAGAGAAGCTGCTTGCCATACTTCCACTCATACAGCGCTTTGGACTCATCAAGACCCTCATAGCATTGCATGCGTACAAGTGGCAGGCTCAGCGATTGGGCGAGCGAGGCGGCGAGATCTGTTTTCCCCACCCCGGCCGGTCCCTCGATAAGGACGGGCTTGCGCAAATGGTGCGCGAGATAAACCGCGGTCGAGATCTGCCGCGTGGATATGTAGCCAACATCGCCCAATAAAGCCGTGACGGCCTCCACTGACGTGATGGGCTCATAACCCGTTTGGGTCTCTGTCTTCGATGCGTCGGCCATATCCCTGGCTACGCCACCGAAGAGCGCTCGGCAATCATCCCGCAACGGAAGGGCGCTTGCGGTCTAGAGCCTGAACGTGCCTTCGATCACCGTCACAGCCTGGCCGCCGAGTTTGACCCGCGGTCCATCGACCTTGGTGCGAACCCATGCGCCGCGCCCCGGATAGGCCTGGAAACAGGTCAAAGCCGGCTGGCCGAGCTGGGCAGACATTAGCGGGGCCACCATGCAATGCCAGCTGCCGGTCGCCGGGTCCTCATCGATGCCAGACCCCGGCGCAAAGAAGCGGCTAATGACATCCGCTCCTACCGGGCCACCAGGGGCAACGCATCCCACATTCCCGCGATCCCAGCCGCCGCCCTCGGCGCCGAGCGCCGCAATCGCCCGGTGATCTGGCTCAAGACCTGTGACCGCATCCGGTGTCTCGAACAGGCACGCGAGGAAACTCCCGGCCCAGGCCCGCGCAGGGCGCGCGCCGAGCGCTGCCTCCATCTGGTCAGTCACGGGGACTTCCTCCAGCGGGGAGGCCGGAAAATCCATTTCCAGCGCCTCGCCATCGCGGCGCACGATCAACTCACCCGACTGGCGGGTTTCAAAAACAATCGCGTCGCCGTCGAACACCAGGTGTTCGAAAATCACGTGACCAGAGGCCAGGGTCGCGTGGCCGCAAAGCGGGACCTCCACGGCGGGCGTAAACCAGCGCAGGTGCCACCGACCCGCCCCCGCCGGCACGATATAGGCGGTCTCGGCAACATTATTTTCCGCCGCAATTTTTTGCATCAGATCGTCCGGCAAGAAGGCGTCGAGCGGCATGACACAGGCCTGGTTGCCTTCGAAAGGGCGCTCAGCGAAAGCATCCACCTGAAAGAATGGCATAATTTGCGACATGCGGGCCTCCGTTCTTTTGATACGCCCTGCCCTAGCGCCTGCCGGTCCACGCGAAAAACGATCATTTCTGCGGAGGTCTTGAGCCCATCTAAAGGTAGACCGCGCAATCTGGTGGTGGACAAGGGTCAGCTTTCGCGCTTCACCACCGCCAGATTTCTCGCCGCCCGAAAGGCTAGTCCGCCCATGTCCATGACCCGTCCGTCCGGCCGCGCCGCCGACGCCCTCCGCGAAATCGTGCTCGAACCCAATGTGACGCGATACGCCGAGGGGTCGTGCATCGCGAAGTTTGGCCACACCCATGTCCTGTGCACAGCAAGTTGGGAAGGCTCCGTCCCGCCCTGGATGCGCGGACGCGGTACAGGTTGGGTCACCGGCGAATACGGCATGCTGCCGCGTGCGACCCATACGCGTGGGCGCCGGGAAGCAACCGCTGGCAAACAATCTGGACGGACGCAGGAGATCCAGCGCTTGATTGGTCGATCTCTCCGGTCGGTCGTGAATCTGGAGGCCCTCGGCGAGAACCAGATCACAATCGACTGCGACGTGCTCCAGGCCGATGGCGGTACGCGCACAGCAGCGATCACTGGCGGTTTCGTCGCCCTGGCGCTCGCTTGCCGCTACTTGAAAGATGAAGGCATCATCACCGCGGACCCGATCGAGAAACAGGCCGCCGCGATCTCGGTCGGGCTCTGGCAAAATACGCCGGTCCTCGATCTCGATTACCCGGAAGACTCCGGCGGCGAAGGCGACATGAATGTCGTCATGTCCTCAATGGCGGGTTCATCGAGGTTCAGGGCACAGGTGAAGAGCGGCCCATGACCCGGCCAGAGCTCGATGAGCTTCTGCGCCTCGCTGAAAAAGGCTGCGAGGAACTGTTTGCAGAGCAGCGCGCCGTGCTCGGCTAGCGCTCGCCAGCCTATTTGCTTGGGACGGGGTCTTTCTCCTCGTCCCAGATATCCTCAGCCTTCGGCGCAGGTTCCTCCTGCACCGGTTCCACATCCACAGGCTCTTCGGCAGGCTCGATCACGGGACCCGAGACCTCTTCGCTGAGCTGTCCAGAGTAGATCGACCCTGGCTCAATCGACCGAACATGGAGGTCGCGCTGCGGGAATGGAATTTCGATCCCCTCTTCCCGGAATGCCTTGAAGATTGCATGGCGAATTTCGTTCTGCACCGGGATCCGGTCGTCGATCGTGTTGATGAAGATCCTGACTTCAAAGTCGAGCGAACTGTCGCCAAAGCCAATGAAATAGACGACCGGCGCTGGATAGTTCAGCGTCCGCTTGTTGTCGCGGGCAATCTTCATAAGGATCCCGGAGACTTCCTCAGGGTCGGAGCTATAGCTCACCCCGACGGGGACAACGATCCGTGTGTATCGGTTCTTGTGGGTCCGGTTGATCACCGACGAAGAAATGAGTTCCGAATTCGGGACGATGATCGAAGCCCAATCCCACGTCTCTATTTCGGTCGATCGGACGCTGATCCGTTTGACAATCCCCTCGCCTGAGTTGGTGACGATCCAGTCACCCACTTTGATCGGGCGTTCGAATAGAAGGATGAGGCCCGAGACGAAATTGTTCACGATCGACTGCAAACCGAAGCCGATACCGACCGATAACGCACCGGCGACGATGGCAAGATTACCAAGCGGAAAACCCAGCGTCGCGATGGCGGTCATCGTCCCCAGAATGAGGCCCGCATACCCGATTAAGGTGCGCAGCGTGTTGCGCAGCCCGCTCTCCATGCGCGCCGGAGCAAAAATACGGGCATCGCTCGTACGCTGAATGAAACGCGTCAGAACGAGAATGAAAAACATCACGGCAAAGGCCGAGAAGATCTTCGCGAACGAAACCGTAAATCCGCCAATTCTGAACCCGAACAGCGCATCGAACATCCAGTCGCGCAGTTCCGTCCATTCCACGCCCATAATCAGTGCGCCGACGGGAAGAACCGTGACGACCAGAACAAGGTCGACCATCAGCTTCAGCCAGAAGGCATAAAGCTTCTCATCATCCTTATGGGACATTGTGGGGGAAGCGGACTTCCCGCTGATCGAGCGCGACACCATTCCGCTCGCCCATTCAGCCAGTTCTCCGAGCAAAGCCCGCGAAAACCAGACCATGGCGAGGAGCAGGGAAAGATAGAAAACCCGCGACATCGCAAATCGACCGAGCGCGACAAAGCCAACGATGATGGCGATCACAACGACCACGGAGAAAAGGCGCGCCGCGGCCCGCAATCTCTGCCACGTGCGCAGCGTCTCTTCGCTGTACTCATCCTCGCGGCCAGGGTCGAGATCCCAAAGATTTCCAGACGCTAGAGCAAAGAGTAGGCCCGCCAAGGCAATCGAATCGATCGCCGACAAGAGGAGCGCGAGTTCACTGGAGGCCTCAAGATAGGCCGCCCCCTGTGCGAGCACGATGTTTAGCGAGAAAACAAAAATGATCACATTGAAGAGCAAGCGCACCATCTTGGCTTGGCTGCCGCACAGCGGGATCACACGCCATTCTGGGAGCTTTGGCGCAAAGACGGCGCTTACGAA
The DNA here is from genome assembly GCA_038534535.1 of Pseudomonadota bacterium. Classification (GTDB taxonomy): domain Bacteria; phylum Pseudomonadota; class Alphaproteobacteria; order Caulobacterales; family Hyphomonadaceae; genus CALLCD01. The sequence continues at coordinate 6,921 of JBCAWP010000026.1, read as the reverse complement.
GCTATCGGCCATCAGTGACGCCACAACGAGAAGCAAGAGCGATTGGACCAGTGGCGCAGTCGCTTCGGTGACGACGCCTTGGCCCTTCGCCACTTCGTACACGGCATAAGCGCCAACGACCGCCGGCAGTGTCCGCGCAAAGAAGCGAATAGCCGCAACGCTGACACGCCGAGCGCGCGTCGGGTCTAGTGTTTGAAGACGGCTGATCACATTCCGGTCGATCCAGCGGCGGACCGGCCAAGCGAGAAGACCGCCAAAGAAGGCGGCAAACAGAATTGCGACGACGGCCTGGTGGCGCTCAGTCGGCGTCTCAAACTGATCCGACCATTTTCCCATGCGCCGCCGGAGTTCCAGAAAACCGCCGCCGGCTGATTCCAAGGCCGGACCGATCACCCCCAGCGTAAACGGTGGCGACGATCTCTGGAAAATCCGGTCATAAAAGGCTTCGCGGCGACGCTGGGCGATATCTTCCAGGAGGCGCGAGGCTTCAATAACGTTTAGCTCTCCCTGTCGGATCTCAGCATCAAACCGCGCAAATTCGTTTCTCAGCGCTTGCCGGCGCTGGGCAATATCCGGTGCTTCCGCGATCCCAGCCTCGTCGGGCGGCGGTCCCAAACGTTCGATATCAGTCTCAATTTCATCCCGCCGGTCTCTCAGCGGCTGCGATTCGGTTTCTGCCTGCGATCGAATTGCGCGAAGCCGCTCGCGAAGCTCGAGTAATTCATCGACATCGGTTTCGGCGATCTGGGCCTCGATATCGATCAGCTCGGAGCGGTGCGCCTCCGATACCGGTTCGTCTTGCGCGTGGCCTGGGACCAAACCAGCGGAAAACGCCAAGACCAATGCCAAGAGCAAGTATCTAAAGCGATTAGTCATTCTCGGCAGAACTCCTCATCAAACAGACGCTTTCTGTTATGGCAGTCATTTGCGCGCCCTCGCCAGTGTGGGCTTACAGGTCATCGCCTGCAATGGTGCGCGCTCGGATGGTCACAATGCACGGGGTGCACGTATTTGCTTGATCCAATACCCGCAGGACGATAAGTGAATGAAATCAAAAGGTTCGGCAAACAAGAACCAAACAGAAAAAATAGAGGTTGAGGAACACTCAAGTTTTGCAACCTGTGATAAATACAAGACGTGGTCAAACTAGGGAAAAGAGAATGCCAAAGGACACGATTAAACAGCCGACGGACATAGATAGATATGTCGGCATGAGGGTTAGGGCGGCCCGCCGGGAGTTGAAACTCACCCAGGATGCCCTTGGTAAAATGCTCGATATCACATTCCAGCAAGTCCAGAAGTATGAGCGCGGCGTCAACCGGATTTCATCTGGAAAGCTCTATGAGATTGCCAATGTTCTGAAGCGTCCACTGGAATACTTCTATCCAGAACAAATTGGCGATGTGGACGAAGACGATGCGCGCGCTGAAGCCCTCGTTCGAAGCGACCTACGCAAAGATTGCAAGTCGCTCATCGACGAATTGGACCGTATCGAAGACCTTGAGGCGATCCACCATATGTTGACGCTCGCGCGGTCTGCCCCGGAAAACGATTGAGCCTAAGCGGCGTAGAGCCGGACGGTGTTCACTTCGCCATCGGTGTCGATCGCAACCCTTTCGCCAATCGCGGATCGATCGTCTCCAAACCTTGCCAGGACATCGGGCGCCCGGCTGGATGCGATCACGCGCGCGCCCGATGCGATCTTCACAAAGCAGATCGCCTGACGGGGACCGTCACGGCCATGGATGATCGTGAACGTCTCCACGATCCCTTCGACCGGTCCGACCGCCAGGGGGATTTGCGCTGAAGGTGTGGCCGCGGGCGCTGCGGGCGTGAAGGCGGTCGGTCGCTCTGTCGAATAAATGGCGGCCGCCTCCTTCGTCATCCAGCCTCCATTCGCCAGGACGAGGCCCTTTTGTCCCGGCGCCGCGCGGACCGCCTCCACCATGCTTGCGATGGCATGGAGCGAATAATTATTCCCTGGCCCACCGAAGAAGGGCAGTCCGCCCGTAACTGTGAGCGGCCGACGCTCGCTATCGGGATCAATCCCCAGCGCTTCGCAGGCGCTAAACACCGCGCAGGGAAAGCAGGAGTATAGATCAAACAGCGCGATATCCGCCGGCGAACAATTCGCTTGTTCAAAAGCGCGCGCCAATGCTTCGGCCATCGCCCAGGAGCCGTCGAGTACAGGGCGGACCGAGATGTGGTCATCATAGGCTTCCCCTGCGCCGTGCAGATAGACCCGCGCGTCCGCCGGAATGCCGAACGTGTCCGCGCGGCTTTCGGACATCACGAGCACGGCCGCCGCCTGGTTTACCGCGTCCTGCGCCATGTGCCACTTCAAGAACGGATCCGCGAACGGATAGTTCTCCTTTGACGGGCTTGCGAGAAATGTCTCGCTCCGATCTTCTGGGAATTGCGCATAGGGATTGGCGGCCGCAACATCGGAGTACCGCTTAAACAGGCGTGCCATGGCGGCGCGGTGCGCTTCTTTTGTTTCGAGACGCCGTGCGGCCATGGCATTCTCGAACAGGGCATAAAAATAAGCCGGAACAACTAAGCCATGCTTAATCTCGGCCCGAGAGAGCAGCGAGGCGCCAAGCCCCCGGTCCTCGACTGGCCCGTCGCTCTCGTCTGACAGGTCAAGATCAAGCCCCGCCCGGCGCGCGGCTTTCATGGCGCCGATCACTTCCGAGCCAACCACGAGCGCGCAGTCGCTTTCACCTGTGTAAATCCGCCCACCCATCTCGTTGACGAGCGCCTGGGGGCTCTGCCCACCGGTCAATTCATAGATCGCCGTCTCCGGGGTCACGCCAGCAGCCTTGGCAACGGCCCTTGGCAAGTTTGCCGCGCGGCCGAACGCATAGGCGGAGGTGGGCAGCGAGTCTTCCATCGTCCGCACCATGGCGAGGGTGTCAATCGCGTCAGGGGGCAGCGCGCCGCCGGCGTCTTGCAGGGCGCGACCAATCGCCTGCTCTGCGAGCGACACATAGCTCGGCGCAGCAGCGACGCCCTCTTCGGCTGTCCAGTGGCTGACCGCCTGTCCGACACCCACCAGAACCGGTAACTCTCCGCGTGCCATTCGCCTCACCTTTCGGATTAGGGTTCATTGACCGAGTGATGGCGCCGAACGCCCCGGCTTTCAACCATGCCATCGCGGAAAGGCTCGGCGAATATTACGTGAATTTCATGCCAATTCGATCAAATTTCATGGCCCCGGTTGGGAGTCCATTAGAACCCGTACAGCGACAATGCTGGCATGACCCATGCGGCTCACCTTCGTCCAGCGGCCCTGCCGCGTTTGGCCGACCTTTGTTGGCTCGTCTTCGCGATTAATGCGACGGCCGTGTCGATCATCGGCATTGCCCTCTGGCAGACCGACATTTGGGGGTTTACCTCCATCGGCTATACCGGATGGAAGACGTTCCTCTTCAACACCATGGTCATCGCCTTACCACTCTCCGTGCTCGCGGCAGAGCACATCACAAGCGTGCGTTCGCTCACGTCAGAGATTGAAGCGCTGGACCCAGTCGACGCGACCACCGGCGTCCTGACCCGCCGGGTCTTCGAACGCGTCCTGGAAGACGAGACACGCCGCCTCGCTCAGACGGGCCAAACAAGCGCCATCGCGACCATCCACCTCGACCACTATGATTGGTTCCAGGATCGGTTCGGCCATGCCGTCGCCGACGCAGCCCTGCACCGCGTCGCTGAGATCAGTCATCGCCAGCTTCGCAGTCCCTTCGACAAGATCGCGCGCTGGAGCGACACCGAGCTCATCATCCTGCTAGATACGGTTGTCGCCCGCCAAGCTGAAGAGGTTTTTGAAGGCTTGAACGACGCCGTTGCCGAAGCAGGCTTTGATTATCAAGGCGAATGGTATGGCATCACCTTAAGCTTCGGCATGGCGATGTTTGGCCCTGGGCGCGCGGCCTCGTCAGCCGTCGATCGCGCCGAAGAGGCCGTTGGTAAAGCGCGTCAATATGGCGGGAACCGACTGTTTACGATGGTTTAGTCGACGAGCGTCGCTTCAGTCTTCGCTTGCACCTCATCCAAGGTCACATCAGTGGCGAGTTCGACGAGTCTGAGCCCACCTGGCACAGTGTCGAACACACCAAGATCTGTGATGATCCGGTCGATGACGCCCTGCCCAGTTAGAGGCAGCGTGCACGCCCTTAAGAGCTTCGCCTCGCCCTTCTTATTCGTGTGATCCATGGTCACGATGCAGCGTTTGACGCCTGCCACGAGATCCATGGCGCCGCCCATGCCCTTGACCATTTTTCCAGGGATCATCCAGTTCGCGAGATCTCCGTTCTCCGCAACTTCCATGGCGCCCAGAATGGACAAATCGATATGCCCGCCGCGAATCATGGAGAAGCTGGTCGCGCTATCAAAAAAGCTCGACCGAGGGAGCGTCGTGATGGTCTGTTTCCCGGCATTGATCAGATCCGGATCCTCTTCGCCTTCGAACGGGAACGGCCCCATGCCGAGCATCCCGTTCTCAGACTGGAGTGTCACGTCCACCCCCTCGGGGATGTGATTGGCGACCAGTGTTGGAATCCCGATCCCGAGGTTGACATAGAAGCCGTCTTCAAGCTCCTGCGCGGCACGCTTGGCCATATCGTCACGTGTCCAGGGCATCAGCTCGCCTCCCGCGTGCGTGTGGTTTTTTGCTCGATCCGCTTCTCGTGTTCACCCTGGATAATGCGCTGCACGAAAATACCAGGCGTGTGGATTTGGTCTGGATCGAGGGCGCCGACCGGCACGATCTCTTCCACCTCTGCGATCGTGACCTTTCCGGCCATCGCCATCATCGGATTAAAGTTCCTCGCCGTGCGCCGATAAATAAGATTGCCCTGGGCGTCGCCCTTCCAAGCCTTCACGATCGACAAATCCGCAACGAGCCCGGTTTCGAGGATGTACGTCTCACCTCCAAACTCCTTATGCTCCTTGCCGTCTGCGATCACTGTGCCGACACCGGTCTTGGTATAAAAACCAGGAATACCAGCGCCCCCGGCCCGGCATCGCTCGGCGAGTGTCCCTTGCGGATTGAATTCAAGCTCTAACTCGCCGGAAAGATACTGGCGCTCAAATTCCTTGTTCTCACCAACATAGGAAGAAACCATCTTTCGGATTTGCCGGCTCTCTAGCAAAAGGCCGAGGCCGAAGCCGTCAACGCCCGCATTGTTCGAAATCACTGTGAGGTCTTTTGCGCCGTTATCTCGTAAAGCTGCAATGAGAAGCTCTGGAATACCGCAGAGCCCAAACCCGCCGGACATGATCGTCATTCCATCAAAGGGAATACCCTCCAGCGCTGACGCCGCCTCCGCATAGACTTTCTTTGACACGCAAGATCTCCTTCGGACCCGATAATTGACCGCGCTTGCACTTCCTCGCGCGTCATAGCGCGGTGGGCCCCCAACTGACCACCCCTATCCGGATGAGAGGCGGTTGATATTTATGGCCGCTCAAAAAGCCGGACGAAACGACCGAATGCCCTTGAGTGAGGGCACCCTCTGCCGCGCTTTGGCCACATCGTCCAAGTCGATCTCGGCGATCAGAACGCCGGGGTCTGTATCGGCTTTTTCGGCGATGATTTCACCCCAAGGCGATACGATGAGCGAGTGGCCGAACGTCTTGCGCCCATCTTCGTGCGTGCCGCCCTGGGCTGGCGCGAGAATGAAACATCCGGTTTCGATGGCACGTGCCCTCAGGAGCACATGCCAATGGGCTTCGCCGGTCAAACGGGTAAAGGCCGCCGGTACAGTAATGATCTGCGCGCCGGCACGTGCGAGCGATTGGTAGAGCGCCGGGAAACGAAGATCATAACAAATTGTCAGACCAATGCGGGCCGCCGGCGCCTCACCAATCACCGCCGCGTCCCCTGGCCGATAGGTTCGGGATTCTCGATACGTCTGCCCGTCCCCAATTTCCACATCGAACATATGGATCTTGTCATAGCGCGCCGCGATCGCTCCATCGGGCGTGATCAGATATGACCGGTTGGCCTTGCGACCATCCTCCGGGAGGGCGATCGCAAGTGAGCCAATAATGAGTGTAATGGCTTTTTCGCGCGCAAGGCTCGCCAGGCGCACCAGCGTTGGGTCTTGATCTTCGGGCACGGGCCGATCCGGCCCTTTCGCGCCTAGATCAACGAGATTGGTCATTTCAGGGGTAACGACCACCCTCGCCCCGCCAACATACGCCTCGGAAATGAGGGTTTCTGTGTTGGTGAGGTTGTCGGCGATTTGCCGCCCGCCGCGCATCTGAATGCAGGCGACGGTGAGGCGCGTCATCCGGCAAAGGCTTCGGCGAGGAAGTCGTCGCAGGCCGCCCAGGCCCGGCGCGTTACGACCGGGTCATACGCCATACCATTCGCCTTGTCGTCCGCCGCTGGGTTCGTGAAAGCGTGCACCGTATCGCCATAGGCATAGACCTGCCAATCGGCGCCAGCCGCATCCATTTCCTTCCCAAAATCGATCATGTTTTCAGGCGTCGCCATAGGGTCGCCCCAGCCATGCAGAGCGAGGATTTTTGCGGTCACGGATTGGTTTTCAATACCGTCTGCCGCACCGAACAGCCCATGGAAGGAAACAACGGCCTTCAAGTCCGCGCCCATTCTCGCCATATCGAAGACGCAGAGCCCGCCAAAGCAAAACCCAATCGCAGCGGTTTTTTCGGCGATGACGCCCGGCTGGGCGCGGCCCGCCTCAATCGATGTTTTCAGGCGCTCGCGGAGCATGGCCCGATCCTCAACGAGCGGTGTCATCAATTTCTGATTCTCTTCCGGCGACGACCCGCGAACACCCTTGCCATAGAGGTCGACCGCCATCGCGGCATAGCCTTTTCCCGCGAGCGCTTCTGTCACTTTCCGCTCGAAATCGCCCTGGCCGCCCCAGGCATGGCAGACAAGCACCAAAG
>JBCAWP010000025.1:0-15835 GCA_038534535.1 Pseudomonadota bacterium | reverse complement strand
ATGTTGGGACTTTGCGCGTATCAGGTTGGCGTCGATGCACAATGCGATGTCTGATCGAACGCCTTCATTCAATGGGTATTCTCTGCCAGTCGAGCCGACCATCATGCGCAACATCGAGATCGTGCGCTTGCGATTGTTTAGTGCGTAGTCGGTCACTTCCCGCATGCCGCCGGCCAAGCGTTCGAGCGGTTCGGTGACGCCCAAATTGGCCGTTGTGATTTTGGTTTCAATCTCGCCGCGCACTTGAATTGCCAGCGCAGCTTTGAACCCCTCTTTGTCGCCAAAGTGATTGAAGAAACTGCCTTTCCCGACTCCGGCCGCAGCGACCAATTCATCAATCGGAATCGCATCGACAGATCGATCAAGCATGAGATCAAATCCAGCGCTCAAAAGAGCGTCTCGGGTGCGGGCGGCGCGATCAGGCTTGGGGTGTTGCATCATTCAAGCTCTTAGACCGGAGTTGACTATTTGGTCAAGTCATGGGATTGACCAAATAGTCAACTCAAGATTCATTCTGCGAGCGAGCCATGAGCGTCATCAAGATAGAAGACATAGCGCACGTAAAGTTTCGCGCGCCCGATCTCAGCAAGATGCGGGACTTCCTGACCGAGTTCGGCCTGGATGCATGGCACGGAGAAGATGGGTGTCTGTATGCGGGCGCTAGTGACGGCATGCCTTACAGTCACGTGACCGAATTAGGCGCTCCCGGCTTTCAAGGTCTGGGGCTAAGGGCAGAAAGTGTGTCGGATCTTGACCGCTTAGCACGCGCCGAAGGTATTGAAGTGCATGACTCGGCAACGCCTGGTGGTGGTAAATGCGTGCGTCTGACGGACCCAGACGGGAACACGGTCGAAGTCGTTGCTGGCCAGGAGGGGTCTTCGCCGGCGCCATTACCGACAGAGCCTCATAGAAATTCTGCTTCGGCGAAGACACGTCAACGTCAGCCCGTCCGTCTCACAGAGGGCCCGTCGCACGTCATGCGCCTTGGGCACTGCGTGCTCAACGTTTCGAACTTTCGGGCGTCGGAGCGTTGGTACAAGGAGCGCTTCGGGTTCATCACCTCAGACGAAATCGAAGCTGCTTCGGGCCTGGCCATTGGCGCTTTTATGCGCTGCGATCGGGGTGACGAACCGACCGATCATCACACTTTGTTTCTTGCGCAGCTGCCCCAAAAGCCTGGCTTCATGCATGCTGCGTTTGAGGTGGCCGGGTTAGATGATCTGATGCTTGGCCACGCGCATCTTAAATCCAAGGATCGAAAAGCTGCGTGGGGCGTTGGCCGACATATCCTGGGCAGTCAGATCTTCGACTACTGGAAAGACCCTTGGGGTCATGAGCTCGAACATTGGACAGACGGCGACCTGTTTACCGCGGCGGATGGATCCAACACAGCGTCTGTGGATGATCTGCTCGCGGTTCAGTGGGGCATGCAAAACCCGATCTTTTCACGACGTCTCGCGCCGAGCCCGGGTGTCTTACGGTTCGCGATAGCGATGAGCGCCAGGATCAAGCGGCTGTTCCAGAGAAATCGCGCCAACCAGAAATAAGCAAAACAATCACATGGGTCCCGCCGCGAAGGGTCTGAGGAGGAAACCAAAAATGCCAATCAATATCGCCCGATTTGAGCACGGATCAGATGTCCGTTGGGGCATTGTAAAAAGCGAAACTGTCATTCCTATTCCTGCGGAGTTTGAAACGACCGGTGACCTCATCGCGGGGACCAGTACAGAACGCCTAAAACAAAGCACAGGCATCGGTATTCCGCTATCTGAAGTCAAATTGCTTAGCCCTGTCACGCGCAATCAACAATTCGTCTGTCAGGGAGCTAATTACCGGCAGCACATGATTGAATCCGGTGTCGATCCTGATGCCAAGCATTTCAATATGATTTTCACCAAAGCGAGCAGCTGCATCGTCGCGGCGGATAGCCCGGTGATTATCCCCTCGCACGTCCGTTTTCTGGATTATGAGATTGAACTCGGCCTTATCCTTCGCAAACCCATTGACGGCCCAATCCAGATTACAGCAGCAGACCTTCCAGAATACGTCGCCGGATTGGTCATCGTGAATGACTACTCTGCGCGCGATATCCAGATCCCGCAAATGCAGTTCTATAAGGGCAAAAGTTTTCGAACCTTCGGTCCGGTGGGCCCCTGGTTATGCCTGCTTGAGCCTGACGATTATGCCTATCTGGACAAGCTTTTGCTGACACTCCGCGTCGATGATGAAATCCGCCAGGACGATAGCACGGAGAATCTGGTCTACAATCCCGTCGAAACCCTGAACGAACTCAGCCGCGTCCAAGATTTTGCCCAAGGCGATCTCCTTGCCACCGGCACACCGGCGGGCTGCGCACTTGCCATCCCATCTCCCGGCAAACAGAAAGTTGCAGCGTTGCTACCGGAAGCAAAAAAGTGGCAATTGTTTTTGAAAGCCCAAGCCAAACGGTCTCAATATTTACAGCCCGGTCAGACTGTGACGGCACACATCCGCTCAGCGGACGGCGTCGTTGATCTAGGCATCCAAAAAAACTTGGTCACGAAAGCGGAGGCGCAGTCGTAAGATGGCGAATACATCCTCTCGCTCGGACTTTTCGGTCGGACAAAAAATCCTTCACTGGTTGATCGCAATTGCGATCATCATGGACCTGTTCATCGCGCAGAAATTTGGCGGTGTGATGGAGGATTTGGATCGATTTGAATCGCGCAGCGATCACGCATCGCTCGGCACCATTGTGGCCGTTCTGTTCGCCATTCGTCTTTATCTGAGGATCAAGCATGGCGCGCCTTCGCTGCCGAACGACCTCCCAGTTTGGCAAACCCGCATCGCGCACATTGCACATTGGGCCCTGTATGGCTTGATCGGTTTGTTGATTGTGTCGGGCATTGGCTCGGCGATGAATGCGAACTCAATCGTCTCACCCTTCGGACTGTTCGCATATGGCGACGGGTCGGGCGGCGGTGGAATATATGACTTGATCCGCGCGGTGCACGAATTTGCGACAAAAGCGATCATAGCTCTCATCATTCTTCACGTTGCCGCGGCCCTGTATCATTTGGCGTCCAAACACCGGCATCTGACGCTGCGTATGATGATGTTCTGGCGAAGCGAGAAACCAGGATGATCGGCGTGTTTGTATATGTGCTGATCGGGATACTGACCCTCTGCCTGATCTGGTTCCTGATCGAAAAGCGACGCCGGCGCACGCATCCGGTTAAGGGCGGCATCGATCCTTCGATATCCTTACCGCATACCGAGCCGATTGAACTCTATAGCAACAGCTTCTCGCACTGCTCAAGGAAGTGTCGCCTCGTCCTCGCCGAACTCGGCCTAGAGGCCAAGCACCACGCAATCGATCTGATCGAAACAGGCTGGTATCAAACGATCAGTCCCGCCTACCTCAAAGTGAACCCATCGGGCCTTGTTCCGACCTTGGTCCATAATGGTCACCCCATATATGAGTCGGATGACATTCTGGCTTATGCGGCAGAGATCGCTGGTCCGGATGCTCCTAGTCTGGTGCCTGACTCGGATCGGCTTCGGGTGCTTATGGAAGAGTGGCTGAGTTTCTGCACGATTTCGAGCGCTGACGCGATGGCGGGAATGGAAGAGAAAGCCGGCGCCTGCATCCCTGGGTTAACCCTGCCGATGTTTGTCTCAACCATTCAATATGTGCCGCTGCACAACATTCTGGTCGGGTTCCTGTTTCACTTCGACAAGAAACGCCCGGCGCTGTTCACCGCATCCAAAATGTTCGGGCTGCGCCGGATGATGGCGCTGACGCCCTTGCAGACAATGATGCATGAAAGTCGCGATCATATGCGAAAGCATCTCTCGACTTTAAACGACGCCTTGGAAGCTTCGGATGGTGATTGGATCCTTGGCGAGCAATTTAGTCTCGCCGATATCACCTTGTCCTGCATTCTGCTCCGCTTGCAAGAGACGGGATGGCTCGCCTGGTTCGAGCGAACCACCGATATCAGACAAGTTTCTGACTATTATGCGCGCCTCAAAGCTCGCCCCGCCTGGGCCGAAGCGATCACTGCCCATGCGCACCCAATCGTCACGCGCGCGAATATCGATTTGTCCAATGCCGCGGCAACCGATCCGGCCCTCGCTGAGCGCATCTATGGGGCGAGCGAGCCGACCGCCAAAACCCCGGGGGAGGCCTTATCATGGTGATGCTGTCAGAAAGAGATATCCAAACCAAAGAGGTTTTGGATTGGAAGGGCCTGCATCTGTTCCACTTTTCGGGATCGACTTGTTCTCAAAAGACGAGGATCTTTCTTCGCCTGAAAGGCATAGATTGGACGTCTCATCATCTCAATCTGGCAGCGAAAGAGCATCTCAAGCCTTACTATATGGGCATCAATCCAAGAGGACTGGTGCCTGCACTCGTCCATGATGGAAAAGTCATCATCGAGAGCAATGACATATTAGCCTATTTGGAGAAGGCGTTTTCCGAACCGGCGCTGATCCCAGAGGACAAGGCCGATCAGCTCCACGCCATGCTGAAGCGTGAAGATGACCTGCATCTTGATATAAGGGCGCTGACCATGCGGTTTGTGTTTCCGGCCTTCCTCACCAAGCGGCCAGAAAAAGACATTGCGACCTATGAAACCTCAGGCACCGGCACGATTGACGGTGAGACGGATCCTCATCGCGCCGTAGAAGCCAAATTCTGGCGCGATATGAACGTGCACGGCAAAGTGACCGACGAACAGGCACGGCGCGCTTACGATCGTTTCGCAGACGTCCTTGATGAATTCGATCAACAGCTTTCACGCTCTGATTACTTACTGGGTGCCGACATAAGTCTGGTTGATATTGCCTGGTACATTTATGCGCGCCGATTGATGGCGGCGGGATACCCGCTCCACCGGAAACATCCAGCCGTGGGAGGCTGGTTTGAGCGGCTGCACGCCAATCCCAATTTTAGAGAAGAAGTCCCCGAAGGCGGCGTGCCGGGGGTGATCACCTCGTTGCTTCACTTCAGCCAAAAACTGCGCGGCACGACCCTCGAAAAGGTTGCCGCAAGCGCTCCGGGTTGAGCCCGCGTCTTCACGAGGTATAAAATGAAAAAGCAGCAAGCATATGAAACCGATGTGGCCATTATCGGCGCCGGACCGACAGGAATTATATTCGCAAACTTGCTTGGCATGCAAGGCATCAACACGACCATTTTTGAACGTCGCGATACGCCCTTCACAGAGCCGCGCGCCATCGCCTTCGATCCCGAGACGCTTCGTCTCTTTCAGACTATTGGATGTTATGATCACCTGGCGGACACGCTGCAATTGGATGTTCCGGTTCACTATTTGAACGCCAACGGAAAAACGCTCGCCCATATCTATGACTGTCCCCCTGCCTTTGGGCATTCCGGGCGCGGCACATATTATCAGCCAGAACTCGAGCAAGCGTTGCTTATGGGATTGGAAACACGCAACAGCGTGTCCCTGAAACGCGGCGTCGAAGTGAGGAAAGTTCAAAACAGTGAGGACAGCGTCAGGCTGGAGGTTCAAGCGAGCGATGGCGGGCCCGCAAATGTGCGCGCCAAATTCGTGGTCGATTGTAGCGGCGGGGCAAGCCAAATCCGCAAACAAGTGGGTATTGGATTTACCGGAACGACGTATCGCGAAAAATGGCTCGTCATTGATGTCCAGGGTGACGATTATGAGGGCTCCGAAATCAAGTTCTTCTGCGATCCAAAACGGCCTGCAGTGACCTTGCCGGTATCCAAAAATCGGCGCCGCTGGGAATTCCTGGTCATGCCCGGGGATGATGAAACAGAACTCGCCAGCGAAAAAAGCGCTCGCGCTTTGATGGCAACCTATGGCGCTGGCAACGCGACAAAAATTGAGCGCAGCTTGGTCTATGCATTTCATGCGCGGTTCGCGGACCGATTTCGGGAAGGGCGCGTTCTCCTCGCTGGGGACTCCGCGCATGTCATGCCGCCATTTGCCGGACAGGGCCTCAATAGCGGCATGCGTGACGCCGCCAATCTTGCCTGGAAGCTGGCAGGTGTGGTCGCCGGTCAATTCAACGATACGATCTTGGATACCTACGACCCAGAACGCCGTCCTCACGTGGAGGATATGACGAAGCTTACCATCAAGCTCGGCCGGTCAATTATGCCGACCAACCCAATCCGCGCCTGGCTCCGCGATCGAATGATGATAACAGCGTGGCGTTTCGCAAGCACACGCGAAAAACTCAATCGCGGCGACATGATCCCGAAACCAAGCATTGAAGGATCCAGCCTGGTGAATTGGCAACGGCGGGGGCTGGCGGGAAAAATGATCGAACAACCGACTGTGCAGTGTCAGGGGAAGGAAACCAAACTCGACGAAATGTTAGGGGCTGGATTTTCTGTGTTGGGCGTAAACTGCCGCCCGGAAGACGTGTTGAGCCGGGCAGACGTGGATCTATTACGGCACCTGAACGCCACGACTATTTCGGTGTCGACGCAGCAAGGACAACCCGCCGATGCATTCGATTCACTCCGAAGTTTGATAAATATCGCCGGCAGGGAACAAGCCATTGTGATTGTTCGACCCGACAGGTTCATTGCGGACGTGTTTGAACCCAGGGGCCAAGAAAAAATGCTCACCTGGATGGAAACCGCGTATGGATTGCTGAATGAGAAAGCACTGGCTTCCGCGGCCTAAATAAGATCAAATCCTTATGTCCGGTTTTAGGAAGAAAAAGCCGAACTCTGCAGCTTTTTCCAAACTGACTGGACTTCATCTAACTTCCGAGCATTGCTGTGCGTGTTGACCCTGTGATCAACGTGCGCCCGAAGACTGTGGGGCTTGTCTCAGTGGGAGCGATGGACCGCTTCGGCAGTCAGGAGGGTGGTGTCAGTCTAACGCGAACCAGTCTCCAGCATCGTAAGGGGTAGAGGCTCTTATCCCGCCAGAAGCTGGCGCCATTCGGAGAGGGCGGCGTTTCTCATCGATTTGAACGTCGAGCGGTGGTTGATGTGGCGGTCTAGATTAAAGTGATTGTGGAACAAGGCGTGGGTCGAAACGAATTTCTGCAAGTTCGACATTCGCCTAAACCTCGACATCGCTCGCTCTCGTCGTCGGAAGGGCAGGTGGCTGTTCTCTGCCCGGTTGTTGAGATGACGACCGACCTCCTGGCGGTCTTCGTTTCCAATCTCTTTCATGGCGGCGCCGTACGAGCGTAGCCGGTCAGTGACGACCGTTCTTGGTGCACCGTATCGTTTCATCGCTTGCTTCAAAAAGGTAAGTGCAGCCTGCTTATCCCGGGTTTTTGTCACGTAGCTTTCTAACACTTCACCTTCGTGATCGACCGCGCGCCAGAGGTAATGCTGCACGCCATTGATCTTCACAAACACCTCGTCGAGATGCCACTGCCATTGGGTATGCTGGCGCATGTAGTTCGCCCGTTTCGTTCGGATCTTTCCTGAGAAGATTGGCCCGAAACGATCCACCCAAAGCCGGACGCTTTCATGGCAAACATCGACACCACGCTCGTGGAGGAGGTCTTCCACATTTCGAAGCGAGAGGGGAAATCGAACGTACATCATCACCGCAAGTTGGATGATCTCTGGTGAGGTTTTGAAATAGCGAAACGGGTTCTTGGTCATGAACTGAGCCTAGAGCAGGGCGGTTAAGGCTCACTTTCCGCTGACAATTCCGACCAGACTAGAGCAGGGCGGTTAAAGCTCACTTTCCGCTCACTAGGCCTGTCTTTGTAAATAGCTTGTCGCAAATTTACAATACGCTCGTCTGGAAAGCGTGTCTTTCGCTTGAATGGTAATTGGACCGAGCATGCGACAAAGAGCTGAACCAATGATCATCGGATGGCAATGCATCAAGCAGGCAAGAGCCGCCATGAGAAGCCAATTTGCCACGCAGGCCACGATGGCGACCGCACACGCCGAGCTGCTCCATATCATCAATCATGCGGAGAACTCCCAAGTTGAGATCGACAATTCAGGCAACACGCCGGTTCTAGCAGGCGCCAGTAACCAGCTCTTCCAGCTGAACCACAAAGGACAAATCCTGGAAAATAACAAAAAACGCTGCATGGGAGTGGTTTGCAAGGGTTGGTCCCTTTTCGACCAAAAACCTCGTGCGGTTCAAATCTCGGCGGACAATCGAAATGCCTCTCTGTTTCAGCCGCACAATAGCGAATACGGGGAGTGGCCATGACGGAAACGCATGTCCGATATGTGGTCGTGGACGCCTCCCCAACAAACGTGCGTGTACTGATGGTGGCTGCAGATGGCAGTTACCGCGTGGCTCAAGCCGACCAGTCACAGGTCGTTTCCGCGGCAGATCGAGAACGTTATTCCCAAGTCGCGCGACGTGTCGCTGCGCGACCGCCAAATGCGCGTCGACAGATCGGCGTGTACCCAAATCGGGAGAGCTTCATTCGCGCGGTCAGGCAGAGAATAGCGCAAGAATATCCGTTACCGCCAGCGCCGCTGGGCTCCGAAAATGTGGTGACCCGAGTTCCGTTAGGTCAGTCCCGCGGCGTCAACCGGCGCGGTTTAAGCCGCCGACTGACAATGCGCCCACCGCCCCTTAGCCGAGACCGCCCGACACCGGCAGACCCTGAGGGGGAGGAGGGGGAAAGGTCCTTGTTCGACATCGTTGTCGATTGGATTGTCCCGCAATCTCGACGAAATAGGGCCAGGATGATTGACGAAGCGACTCGGGCTCGGGTTCGGGTCCGAAACGGGAGGCTTTACGAACTCGACGAAACTGGCGCGGAAGCGAGCCGCCTGACCTTCGACACGGCAGAATCTAATCGAAATTACTATGTTGTTGGAGACTTAATCCTGCCGGGGCGTCAGCGACTAGACCGCTTGGCGCAAATACCGCCATTCACTCAGTTGGCGCAGCCCGACGATGTTGATTCGCAAATGGATGCAGGGGCCATTCTCGCCGAGGTCTTCGGCTTAGGTCGGAGCGCGGACGTTCAATACGCCTTCAAAATTGCTGCGATTCTGGGCGATGGGGCATCCGCGCGGATTCGGGTTGAGCCGCTTGTCATCTTTGACGGTAGCACGAACCACGCCGTCCAAATGGAGCCAGTTCTCACCTGGAACATGGAGCAGCTTACACGCAAATTCCATCAGGCCTCGATTTGGGGGACTCTTCTCCGCGCGGTAGAGATTGGCGGTGTCGTTACCGAAATCGCCATGACACCGCTCACAGGACCCGTGCGCGCCGTTGGTCGTCGCATCGCCGGCAGAATCGGGCGGCGCATGGTTCGCGGCGCTTTTCGTGTGGTCAGCAGGCGTGTTATTCGATGGCTTCTAAAGTTTATGAAAAGCAAGCTTCGACAGATCATTGTGGCCGCTGGGCGTTCCTTTGCCGGAGACCTGCTCCGTCAGTATCGACAAGATCAGCTGCAAGGAATGGTGCGTGGGGAGCCGCCGCCAAACTTGAAGCTTGATTACGAACGCGCTGCACGCGCCGCCATTATCTCCGCTGTTCAAGAAAGCCTGGGACACCACGTTGCGCGGCTGTTTCGGGACGCGCATACCGGCAACACAATGAGCTCACGGGCGCGGCAAGAGATTTCGCGCAGGCTTTCCAGTTCCAATGAAGCCGACGCGCTTGCTGCGGCCAACGACTTCGATACCCTGACGCGGTTACTGGATAATTCGCCTTCTCTCAAGTGGCAATTCAGTGCACGGCTTGACCGTGCACTTATTTCAACTGTCCAAAGTCTGACGGAAGAGACCTTGAAAGGCACGCTCGGGTTCCTGGCAAACAATTACTACGACTATAAGGCGGCGCTTGAAGAAGGTCGCGATCCGCCAGAGGTAACTTTTCCCATCAACACGAACACTCTTTGGAACCTCATCGAGGCGCGAGCTCGCGCCGCGGTCGAGGGAAATGATGCGACTGGATTGACCGGCCGTTGAAATGCGGGCGGAGCGGCTAATGGAGGTTTGAAATGCCGGATTTGGAAGAAATCGTTGTGACCGGTCGAACAGAGCGGAACGTCGTAGAAGGATATGTGCTAAACAAGGAGACTGGCCGTGGGGTGCCAAATCTTGTTGTTGCTCTTTACGACTGGGACGCCCCGCCTGAACAAGTCACGAGTGGAAAGCGTAAGCAAGATCGACGGGGCGTAGAAGAAACGCGTCGCGTGGTCGAAGCACATGTGCGCCAGCTGGAAGCGCTTGGCGGATCGGTTCTCTACTCTACAGGAGAGGCCTCCTTGGAAGAAGGCTTCACACCAATCCGCACCGCAATCGCGGAGCTTGAGAAAACGTGGAGCGAAGCGCTCGAGAATCTTGGAAATCAGGGAGCATCGCTTGATCCTTATTGGGTATTTGGCGAACGCATCGGTTCAAGAATCACGAGCGAAACCGGCTATTTTCGTTTCCAATATGATCCTACGCTTTTCGACACAGATGACGACGATAAACGTCTTGATCTGATTCTTATCGTTTTCGCGCCGTCGGACTCGATGCCGACAGTCGTGAGCAGCGGCGGCGAACGCCAAGAGGTGACGTTCCCAATTGCACGGGCGCCGATGATGCGGATTCTTCATTTTGCTGGTGTCGGACGTGGGGCGGCTGGTCGCGAAGAGGGCTTCATTTTGCGTTTGAGCTCTGAGCAAATGGAGCGCTACGACTTGCGCGTTGGGAGTCAGGTCGACCAATTTGCCAGCGGACCTGCGACGCATCGTGATGCGCTGACTCGCCTTCGCGACGGCTGGCCTGATCGCGCTGCAGCAAAAAAGGCTCGTCGGGAAACTGCGACGTCTCATGCGGATGCGCTTCGGCAGGCGGGTTTAAACGCCGCGCCCGGAGTGTTATTTGCTCCAATGAACGCACCAATCGCGACTGCTGCGGAGGCGGCGCGCGACCGTGGCGTCATGCGAATCCTTGGTTCGGAATCTCGGGGGACGTCTCGCTTTCTTCTGGGGGCGAATGCGTTTGACAATCCGTACATCACCACATCCACTGATGCTGAGGGCGCGGTGACATCGGCCCGATTCAACGGACCTTATGAAGAGTGGTGTGCGTTTGTACGGGGGCGTCTAGATCAGAGTGCGCTCGAACGTCTCGATTTGGCGTGGCTAACCCAAAGCGATGCAGCACTTAGTGAGGCCATGGAACGCTTGGATGGGACCGGCGCGGAACCCACGATGCCTAGCAGTGACGACGACGCGGAGGAGACAGGCCAAACTGGTCCGCCGGTCACCGCCGAGCTGCTTGAGGGTGAGATTTTGCGAGTCGTTCAGGCACGTGTCGGCGAAATGCGCGCCGTTGATCCAGAGACCGACGAGCCGCTGACACGGATCGAGCGTCTTCAGCGCGAGCTCGATTCGTTCCAGCCACCCGTAGGCCCGGCAGACGTCGTTTCCTATCACGACTTTCACCATCTCCAGATGGCTCTGCCGAATGTTTGGACATCTCTCTTCGATGACCGGCTCTCGGAGAGCGCGCGAGCTTTCGCTGAAGCCTATCTTGAGTACGGCGAGGATTCTGAGCTTCGCGAACCGCTGGAAACACCGCCGGCTGGTGCCAGTACGAAGGCATTTATTGATGTTTACAGGAGTGCGACTGATCTATCGGCGAGCTTCTGGGGCGAGCCGATGTCGCCCGCGATTTCCGCAATGGGCGCGCGCTGGCCTGATGCACAGGCCCGCTACGACCGCATGAGCCCCGCGCAACGCGCCACATTGGCGTGGATTTCCGCGCTGCCACCAGCCGAACGAACGCCGGAATTGCGAAACCAAGTCGAAAATTGCTTTACGAACCCATCGGGTCCGCTGCAACGGCTCCTCGGCTTCCTATCTGATATCGAAACTCGCGCTCGCGAACCACATGATTTTCACATATTCCGACCCAATACGGTCAATTTCGGCATCATATCGACGTACCGACAGGCCTGGACGCCGGAACCGTACCAAGTCGGCGATCTCGTTGCGACTTTGCCTCTTGCGCCCGGCGAAAAGCGAACGCTGAAAAAGACGGAGACGTTAAAAGTCTCCCGGAACCGCGAGGAGATCGAGAAAGCGGTCTCCAATCTGAAGAGCGAAACCGCTTACACGAACCGTGCCGTAACCGAAATCACAAAGAAAGCCTCCCAAAAGTCCAATTTCCAGCAAAACGCCGCAGCAAGCGCAGACGTTCGGGTCGGTGCCTTCGGCGCAAACGCCTCATCAACCACCGGGTTCGCCCGGGACCAAGCCCAGGAGTCCGCTCGCGTTAGAAAGAGCCACCTTGAGGAGACGCGGAAGGCGGCGAGCGAATACAGAGCTGAACGGTCCTTGACCCTCTCGGAGAAGTCGGAACTTGAAATTGAAGAGGCTGCGACAGTCGAAATCTCCAATACAAACGACGAACTTTCGGTCACTTACCTGTTCTACGAGTTAGAGCGCAGATACAAAATGAGCGAATGGCTCCATCGCTTGCAGCCGGTGGTTCTTGTGGCGCAGCCTGTACCGCGGCCCGATGAGATCGATGAGGATTGGATTCTCGCCCACGAGTGGATTCTAAGGCGCGTTCTGCTGGACCCAATATTCGAGCCCGCCCTAGACTATGTGGCGCGGGGCGTAGGACTCCACGAAATCACTGACGAGCTGCGGCAGCGTAACCTTGAGCGCCAGCGTGAGCTTGTCGACGAACTGAAAGAGAATCTCGCGGGTACGGCTGAGGTGCAAGATGATCTCGCCGCTGACGTGTTCGAGTCGGAAATGAAGCTGGCCGAGTACAAAGGTATGAAAGGCGTTCGCAAGAAAAAGTCACGCATTGCCCGCAAAGAAACCGAGACTGAAGCGCTCGAGGATAGGCTCGATGCAGCTTCTGAAGAACTTGCAGATCTAAAGCATCGAGTTGACGAATCAGTCTCTGCTCTTGAGCGGATGGAAAGAGAGTACATAGCAGCGCAAGAAGGCAAGCTTGCAGAAACCACAGCGATCATCCAGCTGCGAGTTCACATCAAGGACAACATCCTTTATTACATGCAGGCGATATGGAGTTACGAGCCTATAGACCAGCGCTACTTCAGGCTGTTCGATATCGAGGTCAGTATTCCCGAGCCGAACTGGGAACCGCCGAGCGACGTCGAGCCTGGCGCCGCAGGTATAGTCGCGTCATTGACGCCCACGAATGATATCGCAACGAGTCTCGGATTGACCGGATTTGGCGGATTGTCAGCCCGAGGCGCACACACCTCAGACGACGCATACAGCATCGAGATCTCGGCAGATCCGGGCGACTTCATTGAGCGCACGGTTGGAGGCGAAAGGCCACGTTTGGGCGAAGTTGCTGACTTGGATAACCTGCTCGGGTATAAGGGCAATTATATGATTTTTCCCCTAACAACCTGCACGTTCATGACCGACGTAATGATGCAGGATTACATCGATAGCTATCTTGGGCTTCGCGACCCTGATGTGACCGCGGAGCTTAGCGTAAGTGAGTTGTTGGCGCACGCCGAGCGCATTGTGGCAAATCCTGACGTCTCTGAACCCGACAAGCGCCTCTTGAAGGAGGCTATACAACGCCGCCTCACTTCTGAGCGCCGTGATGACGAGCTGATTGTTGTTCCGACCGGCCAGTTGTTTGTTGAGGCCATTGTCGGAAAAGAGCCGGTCTTGGAAGACTTCAAGAAACTGCACCGCGCGTTGGATGTCAGCGCGGTTGAGGAGGAGGTGCGCGAGGCGGAGTTGGAAAACCTCCGTCGGGCCTATCGCATCGCGCGGGGCGAGCTCGAAGACCCGATGGCTCGGCAAGCGGAAGAAGATTAGGCGGTGTCGTTAGTCTAATGCGAATTCGTCTTCGGGGTGTCGTCAGTCTTGAGCGAAAGCGTCTTTGGCGACTTCCCGTAATGGGCGATTATCGGACTTTAGCGTCGCGACGAACGTCCGCTTTGGGCGCAAAAGCGGACTTTAGAACACTAGCGGTGGCGCAAGTGTCACAATAACCAAAACGACGCTTATTCTGCACTCGGCAATCGGCCTTGGCGTGTTTCGGACATAAGCATAGCATGCTTTGGCATTCGAAACATTTCGCTACAAAAATGGTTGTATTCGAAAAACTTGATAAACATTCGACGGGCATGCACTCGGCTTCGACGCCGCAAAAAGAAAGAGTGAAGCAATGATTGGAAAGTGGGCCATAATCGTGATCGGCGTCATTGCCGGGATTTGGATTTTGCTGGTTGGTGCGTTTTGGGGGTTTCAAGACCGGATTTTGTTCAGTCCCGATACTGCGCCTCTGAAATCACCGCCTGAAGGCGTTCGTAAATTGGGTTTGGAAACATCAGATGGTGAACGCATTTTCGCGTTTTATGCGCCGGCGGTACGTCCCGAGTGCCCGACGATATTGTTTTTGCATAATAATCAGGGGCGCATTGATCAACAAAATGCACGCCTCAATCATGTCACCTCTCTCGGTCTTGGACTCATGATGGTCGAGTGGCGTGGCTATGCCGGTGCTAGCGGACAACCATCGGAAGAGGGCTTCCATAAAGACGCACGCGCAGGCTGGGATTGGCTGATGACGCAGGGAAATTTGCAGCCCGATAATATCATCGTGCACGGGCATTCTATAGGAACGGGACCCGCAACCAAATTGAGCCGTGATGTCGTGCCCAGCGCTCTGATCCTGGAAGCCCCTTACTATTCCATGCAGGATATGATTTCGCGTGCGATACCTATCTTGCCCATAGGGATCATACTAAAACACAAGTTCCGCACGGATCGGTGGATTGTAGATGTGGACGCGCCAATATTGATCGCGCACGGCTCAATGGACGAAACCATCGCGCCCAGTCAATCCGAACGGCTTGTTCCATTGGCCGAAGGACCGGTCCGGCGTTGGATTTCAGAAGATGCCAACCATTTTGATCTTGCAAATCACGGGTTGTATGAGGACGCTATTGCGACGTTCTTAGATGACAATGATTTGGAGTGCTAAACCTTCGTTCATGTCATCCATGTGCTATCAATCAGCGCGCAGACGCCTGGTGCTGGTGTGATTCCCGAATTGTCCCTTTTTGTTGGGATTGACCGCTTTGGCCGCATACGCGGACGTTTCAGAAACTGGGGAAAGGCTTGTGCTCTTTTCGACTAAGCCCATAGGCTCAGATCTTCACTAGTTTTGATGGGAGGCGAAACGGATGAAGTGGCTCAAACGCGGACTTTATGTCATTTTGGGGCTCATCGTGCTGGGCTGCGTCGTTTTCTTCTCGCGGCATGATCTGCTGCGAATGCGCGGCGACATGCCCTCCTTCACTGACAGTGCAGGCGTTAGATTTAGCAAAATGGTGCGGATGTCGGATGGCATCGAACTTTACACAACAGTCCAACTGCCGCGCGGCGAGGGACCGTTCCCGGCGGTATTGATACGCAGCCCATACGCCCAGGTCCGGCTATTGATGCAAGATCTGCTCTGTGGGTGCTGTCAGTCTAATGCGAACCAGTCTCCAGCATCTTTCGGCGTAGGGGCCCTTATCCAACGAGAAGTTGACGCCATTCGGAGAGGGCGGCGTTTCTCATCGATTTGAATGTCTGTCGGTGGTTGATATGGCGGTCTAGATTGAAGTGATTGTGGAACGAGGCGTGGGTTGAAACGAATTTCTGGAGGTTAGACATTCGCCTAAACCTACTCATCGCTCGCTCTCGTCGTCGGAAGGGTAGGTGGCTGTTCTCAGCCCGGTTGTTGAGATGGCGACCGACCTCCTGGCGGTCTTGGTTTCCGATCTCTTTCATGGCGGCGCCATACGACCGAAGTCGATCGGTGGTGACGAGCCTGGGTGCCCCATACCGTTTCATGGCTTTCTTCAAAAAGGTAAGTGCCGCCTGCTTATCCCGGGTTTTGGTAACGTAG
>JBCAWP010000024.1:0-15983 GCA_038534535.1 Pseudomonadota bacterium | reverse complement strand
CGCATTGACCGGCCCGCGTCCTCGCCGGTGCCAGACAGATCTAGATCACCAACCAAGAAACCGGCCTCATCGCGCCAATTAAACCGGGTCACGCGGCCTTCAAACAAGGTGTAGCCATCGCCGGCCTGCCGTGCAGCCTCGATCGGATCCTTGCCCTGAGCCCGCGCCTCCCGCACAGCGCGCCCGATCTCGATCGAGAGCGTCAAGCTGCCGGTCACGAGTGTGCCGGGCCTCTTGGCCATGGCGCCGGTGATGGGCGCATCGGCGACACCGACAACACGGCTGACGACCGACAGGGCGCGGAAGATGTCCTCCTCTCGGCTTGGATCCTTCACGCCTTGAAGAATGACCTCATCGCCAAAAGGCGTCGCGCCGGCCGCCGGCGTGAGGGGGTATCCTGCAACGCGGACCGAGTGTTGGTTGATCTCAGGTGTGGCACGGCCCACCGTATCAGCATCGAGGGCTGGAACGCCGAGCCGCGCAGCGATCGAAAGCCCCTCGGCCATGCTCAGCGGACCAATCTCGCCCAGAATCACGGCGGAAAACTGTGTTCCAAGATGGCGCTCCAGAAGGCGGAAGGCGGCAAGGGTCGGCTCTTCGCTTTGGCCCTCTACCGCGTCTAGGCGCGCCTGCATATCAGCGCTCATGGGCGCAAGACTAGCAAGCGCATAAGGACAGGCGACGCGTTCTGAATCGCCGAGCGCGTCAACCTTCAGCGCCTGAAAATTGAGCCCAGCGGCAAGATCACCCGCGATCAGCGCCCGCGCCTCCTTGATGCCACCGCCGCCGCCACACCCGAGATAGGTGCTCCCGACAAGCGCATCTTCAAGGGCTTGGGCGTCGAGGCGTTCGCCGCGAGTCGCAGGTCGTGGTTGCGCGGCCGCGTTGACCGTGGATTGGGACGTGGCGCAGGCCGAAACGCCGCCGAGCGAGACACCTAATCCGGCTAAAAATTGTCTGCGTACCAACATGACCCCACCCCATTTGTTAAGCAGCGAGCGTGACGATCGAGGGATGGATTAGCAAGCGGCGATCACAGCATTTCCCAATGATCGGTCTTTAGTCTTTCCGCTTTTTGCGGGCTTCGAAGGCGGCCATCTGTTCTGGGGTCGCCTCTGCTTGGTGCTTCGCCTTCCACTCGGCATACGCCATCCCATAGATCCGCCCGCGCGCCTCATCCTTGGTCATCTGAAGTCCATTGGCGTCTGCCGCTTCTCGATACCAATCGCCGAGGCAGTTTCGGCAGAAGTCCGCAAGGATCATGAGATCGATGTTTTGGACATCCCGGTTGCGGTCAAGGTGAGAGAGAAGCCGCCGAAAGGCCGCAGCATCCAGCCGATCCTGCATTTCCTGAGATAGATCTGACATGCGCTTTCTCCTGAGGGTGGACGCATATCACCTAGGCCCCGGTTGGCCCTGCCACAAGATCAAACGGTGTCGTTTGATAGACTTGGTTGATCCAATTGCCGAACAGCAAGTGCGCATGGCTCCGCCACCGATTCAGCGGCTGGGCACTTGTGTCGTCCCCTGGATAATAGCCGTAGGGCGGGCGGACATGCTTCCCATCTGCCCGGTCTCGATCGAACTCTTCTTTGAGCGAGGTGGAATCGTACTCAATGTGATTGAACACATAAAGGCGGCGATGTTCTGCCTCTGCCAACAAGCACGGCCCGGTGAAGTCACTCTCCATCAAGAGTTCAAGTTGTGGCCTCTCGGCAATGTCCGAGGCACGAACTTCAGTCCACCGAGAAACTGGGATCTGAAAATCATCGGAAAACCCCGCCAGGTAGGGTGAGGCAGCGTTCAGGTTACGGTGGCGATAGATCCCAAAAGCCTTCTCCGCCAGCGGATGTTTCGGAAGGCCGTGGAAGTGCCAAGCCGCGGCCATGGCGCCCCAGCAGATAAAAAAGCTCGAATGGACATGGGTTTGGGTCCAATCGAAAATCTGCGTCAGTTCATCCCAATAGGTCACCTCTTCAAATGGCAATTGCTCGATCGGCGCTCCCGTCACGACAAAACCATCGAACTGGCGGTCAGCGACTTTGTCCCAGGTCTCATAATGGGCGATCAAGTGATCCTCAGGGGTCGTCTTTGAAACGTGATTGCCAATCCGGATGAGGGTCAGCTCCACTTGCAAAGGCGTCGCGCCAAGCAGCCGGGCCAACTGAGCCTCGGTCCGAATTTTGTTCGGCATCAGGTTCAGAAGACCGATTTGTAGGGGGCGAATATCCTGGCGGATCGCCGTCGATTCATCCATGACGGCGACGCCTTCTCGGATCAACGCCTCGCGTGACGGTAATGTATCGGGAATTTTGATCGGCACGGGCAAGCCACCTCCTAAACGTCTCATCGCTGTTAGGAAGGCGGTGATAGAGCCGATTGCTCTTGGTCTCCGCACGGCCTTTTAGCGACGTCTTTAACGTGGCTGCAAGCCGGCCGGCCAAATCACCACAATTGGTCAAATAATAATCGAAACTGCCGGCGTCAATTAGGCCTCAAAGACATCCGTCACCGGCCGAACTACTTCGGGCGCCGCAGCACTTGGGGCCAAATCCCTTTGCCACCACCCCACATCGTGCCAAGTCCCGGACTTGAACCCAACGCGATCGTAGGTCGCAAAATGCTCAAACCCCATGGCTTCATGTAAGGCGATGCTTGCCGCATTCGGTAAAACGATCCCGCCATACGCCTTTGTGTAGCCCTGGCCGATCAATAGCTCGATCAAAACCCCATAAAGCGCGCGCCCCACGCCGCGCCCGTGCACGTCGGACCGGACATAAGCTGAGACTTCACATCCCCACTGATACGCTGCGCGGCTGCGGTGTGGTCCGGAATAGGCATAGCCCAGAACGGCCCCGCTTCCATCGCGCGCCTCCGCGACCAGCCAAGCGTGCCGGGGCCAATGGGCCTGCATCCGTCGCGCCATTTCCGCCGCATCTGGCGGCTCTGTCTCAAAAGAGATCGCGCTATCAGTGACATAGGGCGCATAGATCGCCGCTATGGTCGGCGCATCGGATGGCTGAGCGAGGCGGACCTGCATCATCTATCTCACCGCAAGTCTAGCGGCCCGTATCTCGTGGCGGCGTTCGTACATTTTACAAAACATCGGAAAGACAACGGGTGTTAGCCATCCCGCATCAAGATCCAGGTGGTCTGTGTACTGGCAGCTCTCAGGCCCCGTAGGCGTGACGTCCAGCCGATGACGATAGCATTTCACCGGGCCGCCCCATTCTTCGCTCCGCAACACGTACGCCTCATCGTCCCGCTCCACGACTTTCATGGTCCACTTGCCCATGGGCCACCATCCCCATCGTTTAATCGTGACGTTTATAACCTGCCCCTCAAAAACCGGCTCGCTCGGCAAACCCTCATAGGTGAGTGCGCCCTCCATGGATGCAGCCAGGGCCGCCGGGTCCAATATGTCGGCCCAGAGTATTTCTGCGCTGACGGGATAGTCGCGGGTGATCGCGCGAGTCTTAGGCACTAGTCCCCCGTGAGGTTGGCGGAACGCTTTTCCTTAAACGCGGCGACCGCCTCCGCGCGGTCTTTCAGCGTGTTGGAGACACTTTCCCAGCCGATCGAGGCATCCATGAGTTGGGCCGCGAGTGCCCGCAAGGGGATGTTTGCGACAGTCTTCGTCCAGCGTACCGCCCACTTCGGATTGGCCTGGAGTTTTGCGACAACATCACCCACCCGCGCATCAAGCTGATCTGATGGTACCGCGTGGTTGATCAGCCCCATGTCAGCGGCCTCTTTCGCGGTCAGCAGATCGCCGGTCATGAGAAGCTCTTTCGCCCGCGCATAGCCAATAAGCTGCGGCCAAATCAGCGCGCCGCCATCACCGGCCACAAGGCCGACTTTGACGTGTGGATCTCCGATCTTCGCCGTCTCATCGGCGATAATGATGTCGCAAAGAAGCGCAATTGTTGCACCAAGGCCGGCCGCCGCGCCATTCAGCCGGCAGATGATCGGCTTTTCCATTTCCAGAATGGACAAGACAATCCGCTTCGCCTCCCAGGCGATATCGCGAAACTTGCCGGGATCTGAAATCTGCTCGTCAAACCAATCAAAATCGCCGCCGGCACAGAAAGCGCGGCCTTTTGCCGACAGGATGATAATATCCGAGTGCGCGTCGCGCTGAAGGTCTGTAAAGACCCGTCCCAATTCTTCATGCATCGGCGCATCCACCCCGTTGACCGGGTGGTCTGATGTTATGAACGCCGTCAGGATGCGGCCGTCTCGTTCGAAGGTGAACCGGGAATAAGTCTCTTGAACAATATCAAAATCGTGGCTCATGGCGCTTCTCCAACTTGAACGACCCGCCGTCCGAAATTTTCGCCTTTGAAGAGACCGCAAAAGGCCTCGGGCATCTTATCGATTCCCTCAAAGCGCTCTTCCTTCAGTTTCAGCCGTCCGTCGCCAATCATCGCAGCCATCGATTGCAGCGCTTCTGGAAAGTCCTTCGCATCGTCGAACACGACGAGACCCTGCATGTTCACCCGGTGCGTGATGAACGGACGCGTATTGACGATGCCAGGTGTTTCCTCAGGGGTGAGATTGTAATCGGCGACTTGGCCGGAAATCACGATCCGCCCACCGAGCCGCATCAGGGGAAGCACACGGTTCACCATCGCATTGCCGACATTGTCGAATAACAGGCTCACGCCATCAGGCACCGCATCAGCAATTGCGGCATCCAACTCGGAAACTGTCTTGTAATTTATCGCGTTATCAAACCCGGCGACATCGGTCAGCCAACGGCATTTCTCATCCGAGCCGGCAATGCCGACCACCTGCGCTGCACCGCCGATCTTTGCAAGCTGGCCAGCGGTTGCACCAACGGGACCGGCCGCGCTCGTCACCAATACGCGATCCCCCGGCTTAAAGAGCCCGACCCGTTTCAACCCGAACCAAGCGGTCAGCCCAGGCACCCCCAAAACACCAAGCCAGTATGAAAGTGGCAAATCCACCGCATCAGGAATATGTCCGACATATCCCTTGCCCGTCTGCAAGGTGTGGGTTCGCCACCCGCCGGCACAGAACACCTTTGTCCCAACCGCCCAATCCGGATGGGCGCTTTCTTCCACCACACCAACCGAAAACCCATCGACAGGTTTTCCAAGCGGCAGCGCCGGCGCATAACTGTCATCGCCCGATAGGCGCGACCGCGTGCCGGGGTCGACCGAGTTAAAAACATGCCGAACAAGGAATTGCCCCTCACGCGGGCGGGGCGTCTCCCGCTCGTCGAGCGCAAAATCGTCGGGAACGGGTGCGCCTCGGCAGTGACGCGTTAAAATGATCTGTTTCATTTACCCCTCCCGACTTTTAGCAACGTATCTTTGGCCAAGATTGTTCAGCCTGTCACGCGTTTGCCCAGCAAATCGCTGAATTGATGCCTTGACCCAGACAGCGCCGTTCACCACCATGAAAACCTTGTAAAGTATGGGAGTTCAGCGATGCGATTGCTCGCCGGCGCGCTCGTCGCCCTCTGCTTCGGCATGGTGACCCCGGTTGCGGCCCAGCAAACCGATATGGATACCTGCCAGTCGGCAGACGCCTGTCAGCAAGCGGCGCAAACGCGCGTGTCTAAGGCTCGATCTGTCTTGAACCGCCAACGCTTCCGCGAGGCCGCCCAGGAAGTCTATCCCGTTCTCCGCTCGGACAATCCGGAGATCGGCATACCCACTCGCATACTCGCCTATAGCTCCCTGACGGATATTCTCGACGCCGCAGATCTGCCGGGGTTTGCCGCGTCCTTTCAAGGGTCAGCGAACCGGCTCACCTCCGCTCCGTCGAGCCTGGCGCTTTTGCGAGAGGCCGAGCTTCTTGCGGAGGCCGGCCGCGGGGATGAAGCGGAAGCAGTGCGGTCCAACGCTGAAACGCTGGCCATTCAAGCCGCGAACCTGCTGACGGTCGACCGCCTAATTGACACGTATCAAACCCGTGGCGAGACACAACGTGCGGACGATCTGAGGGCACAGCGCCGGGATATCGCGCGCCGTTTCGACGGCATCTGCTCCTCTGCACGCTGCCGTAGCGCCGATGTGGTCGAGGCGCAGCTTCTCGAACAAAGTCCGCCGGACTACCCGCGCAGTGCGTTGCGGAGCGGCCAAGAAGGGCAGTGCCAGATCCGGATGAATATTGCCGAAACGGGACGTGCAACGGACATAGAAACCCTCTGCTCCGACCCAGTCTTTGTTGAGCCCGCTTACCAGTCTGCTGTATCTACACGGTTTACGCCCCGTTTCGAAAGCGGGGCGCCGAAACCAACTTATGGCGTTATGTTTCCAGTCGAGTTTGCTGTGAGATAAGGTCGGGTGGCCGGAATTGGCGACGACTTTCCCAAGAGGATATCCCGCATGTTGAGTCTGCAAAACCTATCGGATCGGATCGAGATCCAGGACCTTTTGACTCGCTACTGCCACGCCATCGATCAACGAAATTGGGATGCGCTCGACGATATTTTCACGCCCGATGCGCACATCGATTACACAGCAACCGGTGGCATCGCCGGCCAACTAACGGAAATCAAACCCTTTCTCGAAAGCGCTATCCCGCTCTTTAAATCCATCCAGCATTTCGTCACGAACCCGCTGCTGGAAATCGATGGCGACCGCGCCACAGCCCGAAGCTTACTCCTCAACCCCTGTACAATGGCGCGGGAAAACGGCGACCACACGCTATTCATCGGGGCCTGGTATGTTGACGAATTGATGCGCCAGCCGGACGGATGGCGCATCTCTTCACGCCGCCAAGAGAAGTCTTTCTTCCACAATCAATAGGTACCGGACGACCAGACCGGAACGGCCGTGCTGGGATCTGGCGACACAAATAGGCGGTCGGGGTTGCGGCAAGTGGAAACGGGTTCACCCGGCGCTTTTGCCCGTCCTTGAAAGGGTTGGGCCAAGTAGGCTTTTGCAGCGGCATGGGCGGCCTCATCGAGGTCGCGATTGCCCAATCCGCGGTCAGACTGGGCGAGTACCCTCCGTCCACCACAGTGAACCAGGTCTAGATGCTCATAGGTTCGCGCAGCGGCACCAGCCACCAATTGGCGCAGAGCAATTCGCGCCGGCTCCGCTGCGTAGACGACAGCCGCTGGCCAACCATCGCCAGCGGGAACGGCCACCCACAGCTTTCGCTGACCATAGGCCGGATCCGACGCCTCGAAGGTGACACTCAGCAACCGCCCATCGCGAAGCTGGGTCTCGGTCACATCTGCCAATCCCGCGGATTTGAGTTCATCTTGCCAGCGCACAATTTCGAGATCGCGCAGCGCACGCGCTTGGGGATGATTACCCACCGCGATCAACGTCGCGATGAAATCGAGACGCTCGCGCCGCGAAAAACGAACACCGACCTCTGCAGCCCGCTCGAAGTAATCAAAGGCGAGATCCGGTTGTCCGGCATCGAGAGCGAACCGCATGGCCCGTCGCAGAATTCGGGCTTCCCCATAGTGCCCCGGGCAAGCCGCGAGATAATCGGAAGAGACGGAAAGCCCATAGTCCGGGGTCAACTCAGGCCCGCCGCCAGACAGTTTCTTCTCGACGTCCAGGAGCATATCTATTGAGCAGCTCTCACGAGAGTCTGCCTCGGTAATCGCCGCTCGAGCCTCAAATGTGCCGAACAAGGCCGATACAAGACCCGCAGCAATGATTGACAACAATTGAAGCAGACGTTTGCGCATGACCAGTCTCCCGTTAAGTTTTGGGAAACCTGCAAATCAGGTGCCGCAAAGGCGATCAGTCAGTGATAGGCTGCTGAAAACCCAATAATGACGGCAGAAAACGCCGGGCAATGCGCTCAAATAGTCCCGGCACTTCGACGAACAGATCAGAGCAAGTACGGCCCGTTTCATCAATTGGCGTGAAAGACACGCACGCATATTCAGCCCGCGCCCCAATGTCGAACTGTGGCGCGCCGTGCCAGCCGCGAAGATTTGCGCCCTTGCCCGTCCACAGGTTCATGAAAATCCGACCAGGCGTTCTGGGAATGCCGGTATCATTCGCTGGCGTTTGGTAAACCAGCTCATTGTCCACGTACCAGGAGATGCGATCTGGCCGCCAATCGAAGGCATAGACATGGAGCCGGTCTGCGGCATCAAAAGACAAAGGGATCTTTGCAAATGCGCCGACTTCGCCGTTGCGGAAGTAGTTCACCTCCAGTGTTCGGGTATCGCGACCGATAAATTCGATATCGATCTCGTCGTGGGGATCCCCAAAGTAAGGTCCGGTATAGGTGAAAAAAGCCGACACAAGACCAGACTGCGCGACGGGACGCATCATGACTTCATAACGGCCATAGCCATACAGCGCTTTCGACTGCACTTCGCCGCTAGTCCAGTTTTGACCACCCGGACGTCCATCCAAGACAACAAGCGCAAGGCCGTCCTGTTCGAACTGCACACTGCCCTCATCCCAATCATTTGCCTGGAACGAGTTACCGTTGCCATGGCTCGAAAGGTGCCATGCCGCGAGGTTCGGCTGGAGGCCAAACAGAGTGATGAAGCCGGGCGCGCTTGGAATGCGTTCAACGGGCGGAGGCGTAATAACTGTCTCTGGTTCCGGGCGTACGATCTCTGGCGCGAGATCAGGGTCCGGCGCTTGTTCGAGCGGTTGGTCTGGGTCGGCGGGTGGAGCGGCGATCGGCGCCTCAACGGGGGCAATGCTCGAAAGCTCGGATATCGGGTCCACCGGACGCCGGTCAGCCGTCACGGCAATAGCCACCATTGACAAGACGGCCACACCGACGAGCCAGCCCACGTCCCGCAAGCCGTATTTGGATGCGATATACGCATCGAAGATGTCCGGTTTGGACATAGTCTCGGTCCCGACTTGCAGGGACCGGACCTTTCAGGCGCGTGCCCTGCCATGGCTTGAAGCACCCCGCCCGCACCTACTCTGTCAGCGCGACTATGGTGACTCAATGGTAAATGAGTGTTGGGCACAGCAAGTATCGCGCCAAGGACCGATTTAGCGACAGCGCTCAATAAACGACCGGCATTACTGGCGCGATGAGAGGCGCGGGCGGAAGAAGAGAAAACAAGACGCCGATAGATCGCAAATCAAGAAGGGCGACCCGACCGGGCCGCCCTTCATACGCTACGCACACTCTACTGAGATGATGCCTTAAGCCTGTTTTGCTAACAGATCGCGAATTTCTTCGAGCAGAACCTGCTCTTTTGGTGGCTCAGGCGGCGCGGCCGGCTCTTCGTCAGCCTTTTTCATCATATTATTCATGCCCTTGATGATCAGAAACATCACGAAGGCGACAATCAGGAAGGAAATCATAGCCGAGATGAATTCGCCGACCTTAATCGCGACCTCTTCGGCGACGACAGCGCCGTCGGCCCCCAATTCGGCCGGCGTGAGCACGTATTTCCAGCTTCCGAAATCGAGGCCACCCATGATCGGACTTAGGGCCGGCAGGAAAACGCCTTGAATGAAGGCGGTCACAACGGTGGCAAACGCCGTCCCCATTACGAAGCCGACTGCCATATCGACCAGGTTTCCCTTCATCGCAAATTCTTTGAATTCGTTGAACATGATTGCTCCCCTCAATAGCTATGATGTCAATTAACCCATAAAATTCATTGCCTTATTCGCGAAGACCGTCAACCGGACAGCGCAGACCTGCCTGATGCAGAAAGCTGCGAGATTGTGCGCGCTCACTCATAGTGATCCGCCGATCAGCGGGCTTCGGGATCGCGCCCCCCATTGATACGCATACGCAACTCTTTGCCGGCCTTGAAGAATGGCACACGTTTCGCCGGCACATCGACCGATTCCCCCGTCCGTGGATTACGGCCGCGTCGCGCATCCCTTTGACGCACCGAAAAGGCTCCAAACCCCCGTAACTCCACCCGGTCACCACGTTCGAGGGCCGCGGAGATCTCTTCGAAGATCACGTCCACCGCCTGCTCGACGCGTTTCTGCGGCAAATGGGCATACTCTTCAGATAGGCGCGCAACGAGTTCAGATCTAAGCATCTTGAAAACATAAACAGAATGCGGCGGAAGCTGAAGCCTCCGCCGCAAAAAAATTTATAAATTTTCGGAAGGAATAGAACCGCTTAGCAGGATCCGTACCCGGCTATTCCTATCGAACAAGCCTAGCTGATTTTCTCCTTGGCCTGCTCGATCCATCCGTCTTTCTCGATGCGGCCAGGAAAGCTCATTTCCTCTTCAAGCTCCGCAATCTGCTCGGCTGTCAGGCTGGCGACCTGCCAAAAATGATAGATCCCGGCCTCATTGAGTTTGCCCTCAAGGACAGGACCCACGCCTTTCAAGATTTTGAGGTCATCGGCCTCGCCCTGGGGGCCACTTAGGCGGCCGCGGCCATCAGCATCATCGGAAGCCGCGGCTTCTGGGGCCTCACTGCTGCTTTCAGAAGGGGCGGCGCTGTCGTTTCCGGCGAGAGCCGCGCCGAGGATATCCCCGAGCGACGCCCCGCTATCGGCCGACCCGTATTGGGCAACGGCCTCTTTTTCCTCAGCGATTTCCAGCGCTTTGATCGACACCGTCACACGGCGAGACGATTTGTCGACGTTCGTAACGCGCGCGTCGACCTTGTCACCCACCGCGAACCGTTCCGGACGCTGCTCCGACCGATCGCGCGACAGGTCAGAACGGCGAATGAAAGACCGGATTGGCGGATCACCGAATTCGATCTCGATGCCGCCGGACGCGACGTCCGTGACCGTACAGGTCACAACCGCATTGCGCTGAATGCCGCTGTCGGTTCCGAGCGGGTCGCCGGCGAGTTGCTTGATGCCAAGCGAGATCCGCTCTTTCTCAGGATCGACATCGAGGACCTGCGCCCGCACCATGTCGCCCTTCTGGAAATTCTGGATCGCGACTTCACCGGGCTCTTCCCACGAGATGTCGTTGATATGGACCATGCCATCGAGGTCGGGGCCGAGACCCACAAACAAGCCGAATTCCGTGATTCCGCGCACATCGCCTTCGATATCAGATCCAATCGGATTCTCAGCAAGGAATGCGTCCCATGGATTGTCCATAGTCTGTTTGAGACCCAGGGAGATCCGGCGCTTTTCAGGGTCGACATCCAACACTTCGACATCGACCATTTGCGATGTGGAGACGATCTTGCCGGGATGGACGTTCTTCTTCGTCCAGCTCATTTCCGACACGTGGATGAGGCCTTCGACACCGTCTTCCAACTCAACGAATGCACCATAATCGGTGATGTTCGTGATTTGACCCTCAAGCCGCGTTCCGACCGGATACTTCCCGGCCACATCATCCCACGGATCGGCATCGAGCTGTTTCATACCCAGGGAAATGCGCTGCGTATCCGGATTGATCTTGATGATCTGGACTTTCACCGTCTGACCAACTTCCACAACCTGGCTCGGATGGTTGATCCGTTTCCAGCTCATATCGGTGACGTGAAGGAGACCATCGATCCCACCAAGGTCAACGAAGGCACCATAGTCAGTGATGTTCTTCACGACACCGTCACGGACGTCGCCTTCGCTCATCTCATTGACGATTTCGGCACGTTGTTCAGCGCGGCTCTCTTCCAGAACGGCGCGGCGTGACACAACAATATTACCGCGCGGGCGATCCATCTTCAGGATCGCGAAGGGCTGCTTTTCGCCCATAAGCGGCGTCACGTCCCGCACGGGGCGGATGTCCACCTGCGATCCCGGCAAGAAGGCATTAACGCCGCCAAGATCGACGGTGAACCCACCCTTCACACGGCCCACAATGGCGCCTTTGACAGGTTCGCTCTTGTTGAACTGGTCCTCGAGGCGGATCCAGCTTTCTTCGCGGCGGGCTTTGTCGCGTGAGAGAACGGCATCTCCCAGCGCATTCTCGATGCGGTCCAAGTAGACTTCGACGATCTGGCCTGGCTGAGGGGTATCATCATCCTGCCCGAATTCTTTCAGGGGGATACGGCCTTCCGTTTTCAGGCCGACATCGACGATCACGGCGTCATTCTCGATTAATAAGATCGTCGCTGGGACGACTTTGCCTTCAGTCATCGTTTCGGCAGCAGCACTGCCTTCGAACATGGCGGCAAAATCGTCTGTTGAGGGGGTCATGGTTTCGACAGACATAAAGGGTCCTACTAATAGGGCTCCCGAATTCGCATGTCAGGCGGCCTGATGGACATCAGGCACCCGCCACCCGATCGGGGGTTGGGGGTTGATCACAAATAAGGCGTGGGTGTCGTCTTTTGGTTTTAGCCCGCCCGACAAAATCGGTTCAGACTAGAGACGACGGTCAATTCCGGCTTGAGCGGCCTCTATGACGGCCCGCGCCTTTTCCACAGCGGCGTCTATACAGAGATCAGTCGTATCGATCAACACCGCATCATCGGCCTTTTTCATCGGTGCCGCGGCGCGATTTCGATCCCGTTGATCTCGCGCCTTTAAATCAGCCACCATCTCAGCTTCGCTAATCGTCTCGCCGGCTTTAAGCAGTTCTTCGCGCCGCCGCCGCGCGCGCTCGGCAACATCGGCATCGATCCAGAGTTTCACATCCGCGTCGGGACAGATCACCGTGCCGATATCCCGGCCATCGAGGATCGCGCCGCCGGGCTGCTCAGCAAACTGGCGTTGATAGTCGAGGAGTGCGGCCCGAACGGCTGGCAAGACGGCGACCCGCGAGGCAGCCTTACCAGCTTGTCCCGACCGTAAGTCTCGATCGTCAAAGGTCGACAAATCCAGGATGCTCGCGAGCGCGGCAACAGCGGCTTCATCATCGAGCGAAACGCGCGCGCGTTCAGCCGCAAGACCTGTGGCGCGGTACAATGACCCGGTATCGAGATGGGGTAGTCCGAATATGGCCGCAAGCCGCCGGGCAATCGTGCCCTTCCCCGAAGCCAGCGTGCCATCGATCGCGATAATCATCGAGGCTGCGTGGGAGAGCGCAGCAAATCTGTCAAGTGTTGCGGCGATCACCTCCGGGAGCACTGACTTGCCTTCCGCATGGGGAAACTCGCTAAAATTCTTCAAAACAAAATGGAGGCTTCAAAGACGCCATGGAAACGGAGTTGTTGGAGGATTGGCTCGCTGGACGAACATTCGATGAAGTTAAGGCTGAGTTCGATGCGCGCGGCTATGTGATCTTTCCGGAGATCATGTCGCGCGATGAAATTGACGGTGTCCGCAGCGCGCTGGAACCTCATCTTACCAAAACGGGTCGCAACAATTTTGAGGGCTACCACTCGAATCGGGTCTATGCGCTGCTCGCGAAAGCACCTGAAGTCTTTGGGCCGATGGCCATGCATCCGCTGGCTCTCGCATTTGCTGAGGCAGACCTTGGCTCATCCTGCCTCCTATCGGCTATGCTCGCCATCAATCTCCACCCAGGCGAAACGGTGCAAGGCTGGCACAGTGATGATGGACATCTCCAGATCCCTCGCCCAAGGCCCGCATATGGGATCAGCACCTTCTGGTCGATCGACGATACGACAGAGGAAAATGGCGCGACAGAAATCATACCCGGCAGCCACCTATGGAGCGACGACCAATCGATTACGCCCTTGAAGGACACTATCACCTTTGAAGGCGATATTGACCCAACGTCGGACCCTCAACCCCGGCAGGACGCCGTCAAAGCCGTCATGCCCGCCGGCTCACTCATGATTGCCAAGGGGACGCTGTGGCACCGCGGCGGCGCGAACAGATCCAGCGCGTCGCGCCTGATTGTGACGCCGCAATACTGCCCGGGCTGGGCGCGTCCGCTCGAAACGATGCTTCTTTCAGTGCCGCAAGAGACAGCTGCGGCCCTCCCAAAACGCGTAAAAGAACTAATCGGATACTCGATCCACCCGCCCTTTATGGGCTACGTCGACGGCGTTCATCCGATACGATCACTCGATTAGGCTGCCAAACAGCGCCTAGTCGCCGCCCGCTTCCGCCAAGTCGGTCGTTTCCTCGTCCTGTTTGGCAGGATCGAACTCGTCGAACCATTTTCTGAGCATCAAGCTTGTTCTGAGGTAGTTGGACGGGATTGACCGCGTTCCATGAGCTTCCCCATTCATCGGGATCAGTCGCGTCGGCACGCCGCGCATTTTCAACGCGGCAAAATAAGCTTCTGCTTCGCCCAATGGCGTCCGCAGATCTTCAGTTCCCGTCATGAGGAGCGTTGGGGTCGAAACTTTATCGACGTGCATGAGGGTGGAGTGTTCGAGCCATGGCGTCGCATCCTCCCAGAATGGTGTTGGAAACAAGCTGTAAATCCATCCGACGACATCGGTTGTTCCAGAGAAGCCAATCCAGTTTGTAACCGGGCAGAGCGCGGCAGCGGCTTTGAACCGGTCCGTCTGTGCAATCACCCAAGTGGTCAAGACACCGCCACCGGAGCACCCTGTGACGAACAACCGCTCTGGATCCACGATCCCGCGGTCGATGACGAGGTCAACACCGGCCATGAGGTCTGCATAATCTACGGCGCCCGGATACCGGTGCATAATCGCATTGGCAAAGTCCGAGCCGTAGCCCGTCGACCCGCGCGGATTGGTGTAAAGGACGACATACCCAGCCGCCGCCATTTCCTGGAATGTGTAATTGAACCCCGTATTATACATGGCGTGGGGGCCCCCATGTATCGACAGGATCAGGGGGTACTCCTTCGCCTCATCATAGTCCGGCGGATAGACGATCCACCCCTGCACGCGGGCCGTTTCACCGGTTTCTGCGGTGGCATCGTACCAGACCTCTTCAACCCGGCCGAGCGTCTTGCCGTGCAGGAGATCCGCGTTCACCGCGGTCATGCGCTCCAATTCGGGCCGGCGGTCCGGGGTGTCGATGAGCGCGACTTCAATGGGCGCGTCAGGCGCACTGACCGTTGCTGTGATCTGGCCATTGTCGCTAACGCTGGAGAGCGTCACAACATGATCACCGGTTGATACCTCGGCAAGGCGGCCACGAAGGTCAATTGACCGGATGTTCCGGTCCCCCTCCTCATCTACGGAGAAATAGACGCGCCGCCCATCCGGCGACCAATAGAGATTTTGCGGCGAATCGAAGAGATCAGATGTCAACGCACGATGCTCGCCGGTGCCCAATTCATAGACGTAAACGTCGCCAACGGGGGATGCTAGGTCGCGGGCTGGATAGCCAGAATAGGCAATCGTTGACCCATCCGGGGAGAAAACAGGATTGCCATAGACCGGCGCATCCTCGGACGTGATGTGCTCTATATCACCGGTATCGACATCAATCAGATTGACACGGCTGACATACCATTCGGAGACGTCAATGGGCTGCCCCGGACCGTCAAAGGCAATCGTGCGACCGTCCGGAGACCAGGAAAGCCGCGCTGGGAAACTGATCGCACCAATCACGCGTTGGCCCACATTCCATTTGCCCTCGGTTAGCTGGCGGGGCGTCCCTCCTTCGGCTGGCACCACAAAGATATGATCATACCCTGTGTTTGTGTAACCCACGCGATCCTGACGATAGTGCAGATCGTCAATAATCACCGGATCGTCCGTCCATTTGGCACCTTTTGGACGTGCTGGCAGCTCGATCGTCCAGTCAGGCTTTGCCGCTACCCGCGCGACAAAAGCGAGCTGTTTGCTATCCGGCGACCACTTGAAACTACTCGGCGCAAACTCAAAACTTGTGACCTGCGTTTCCAAGCCTTCGGCATCCATATACCTCACGAAGAGCTGCGGCGTTTCGTTCGCATCGGCCCGCACAAAGGCGATGCGCGTGCCATCTGGCGACCAGCGCCCACCAGAACCTTCCATGAGTTGCCGGTTCCGCCCGCCGTCGGCATCCATCAACCAGAGCGTTGATACGCGCCGGTCATTGATCTTGTCGACGCGCGTTCGGGTGTAGAGAATTTGTTCACCATCCGGGGAGATTTGCGGATTCCCGACCGTCTCGTAATCGAGGAATTCGGCCAGTGTCAGATGGTTTGTGGAGTGATCATCTGACCGCGCCGTTTCGGCGCCAATCAACAGGAGACTCACACCCAAAATAATTGCACGAATCATATACCCGTC
>JBCAWP010000023.1:0-16015 GCA_038534535.1 Pseudomonadota bacterium | reverse complement strand
TTTGTCATGTCAACGCCGGCTGCCATGACAAAGACGGTCAACAGCGTGAGCCAGTAGATCCCGCCAATAGCGGCCGATTGGGACATTGCGCCGCCCGGAATCCAGGATGATCCCGCGAGGTTCCAGGGCAGGCCGCCGAAGAGATTGCCGCGCAGATACTCCGCGATCGAGAAAAACAACGCAAAGACAAAGACCCGCGATGGCGAAGATGACCAAAACGCGCCGGCAAGCGCCGTTCCAGCGCCCCAAATCAATCCAAGCCCACCTGGCAACAGGATGAGCGGCATGAACAAAAACACCGCGTGTTTTTGCGGGTCCACCAGAAAAGCGAATGCCGTCCAATGCAGGCTGACGAGGAAGAAACCGAAGCCAAAGGCCCAGCCGCGCGCGAACACAGCCTTTCCCCATTTCTTCACACCGCGGGCGCCGTCGATCATCCAGATCAGGCCGGTAAAGGCGAAGGCGAGAATGATCGTGAAATGGAAAGGGGCAAATGCAAGGGCCGCAACCGCCCCGAGGAACGCCGCCATGGCATGCGCCTTCCAGCCCCGCAAACGCGCTAAGGCTTCATGCATCGGCCCAAACGCCGCGAGCCCATGGCTCGAAACTGTCTTCGTCATACAGACCGCTCCGTCCGTCGCAGTTTTAATCGTTGGATCCGCCGGCCATCGGCATCCATGATCTCGATCTCGAGGCCGCTCGGATGCTGGAGGACTTCTCCCCGTTCTGGGACGCGGCCAGCAAGGGCAAAAGCCACACCACCCAGCGTGTCGATCTCGTCCTCATAATCCGAGAGAGAGAGGT
Source organism: Pseudomonadota bacterium (assembly GCA_038534535.1). Taxonomy (GTDB): domain Bacteria; phylum Pseudomonadota; class Alphaproteobacteria; order Caulobacterales; family Hyphomonadaceae; genus CALLCD01. The sequence goes on along the minus strand of JBCAWP010000023.1, from coordinate 15,211 downwards.
CGAGCCCGGTCTCCGTGTTGAAGTCCTCGATCTCCATCCGCGCATCGACTTCCCAGATGGACGGCCCGCGCCTTGTCAGAAGGGGAACCTCTTCGTCGTGTTCGTCTTCAATCTCGCCGACAATTTCTTCCACGAGATCCTCGAGTGAGACGAGACCATCGGTGCCACCATACTCATCGACGACCAGGGCCAGGTGGATCCTCGTCGCTTGCATTTTCACGAGCAGAACGGCGAGCGGCATCGATGGCGGCACGATCAACACATTCCGCGCGAGGCGTTCAAGCGGCTTTTCGTCTCCGGGGGTGCCGCGGGCCATCTCGCCCACCATGTCCTTGATGTGGACAAATCCGAGGGGGTTATCGAGGCTTTCCTGGTAAATCGGAAGGCGGGAATGGACGGCCTCTGCAAACACGTGGATCAAAGCGTCGAGGGTCGTGTCTGCCTCAACGGCGACAATGTCGGCGCGCGGGATCATCACATCGTCGACGCGGGCGCTCTCAAACTCAGCAAGACGCAGGCGCATCGCGGCCTGACGGCCTGGCGTCGCCTTCGGATCGGTCTCTTCAAGGTCCGGTTTAGACTTTCGGCCGAACCCGAAGAGCCCTTTCAGGCTTCGGGTACCGGCGTCGGGGTCATCTGGGGCTGGTAAATCTGTCATCTGAACCGCGTGCGACTCTACCTTACCTATCCGCGTCTTGGGAGTAGGGATCTCCATAGCCGAGGTCGGCTAAAGCGCGCCGCTCAAGGTCTTGCATAATCGCCGCATCTGCGTCGTCAATATGATCATGGCCGAACAGGTGTAAAAGACCGTGGATGACCAGGTGGCAAAAGTGGGCCGCCATTGGTGTGCCCAATTTTTCGGCGTCGCGGGCCGCAGACCCCCAGGCAATCGCAATATCCCCGGCGAAAGGCACAGCTGTTTCAGCCGGAAAGGAAAGGACGTCAGTTGGACCGGATTTGCCGCGCCAGTGCTCGTTCAGACCTGCCAGCGTCGCATCGTCGGCGAGCAGCACATCGACGGAGGTTTCCGCGGTCTCCAAGGCCTGCCAGCCGGCCATCAGTGCCGCCTGACACAGGTCTTCGAGCCCAGGAAGCTGGGTCCACTCTTCTGATGCAATGCGTAAATCCAAATGGATGGTCATGAAGATCCAGCGGCTGCGTAGGCATCGATAATGCGCCCCACCAGGTCGTGACGCACCACATCAGCAGACGTAAGGCGTAGTTGCCGGATCCCGTCTTCGCCGCTCAGGATTCCCAGGGCATGGGCGAGCCCCGAGGGCTGGCGGCCGGGCAGGTCGACTTGCCCCGGATCTCCCGTCACGACCATGCGGCTGTCCCGGCCGAGGCGCGTCAGGACCATCTTCATCTGCGGGATCGTGGCGTTCTGAGCCTCGTCTACAATGACGAAGGCATTTTTTAGGGTCCGCCCGCGCATAAAGGCGAGGGGGGCCACCTCAATTTCGCCGCGGGCGCGGCGGCGATCCATCTGTTCCTGGCCCATAAGTTCGCGCAAAGCATCCCATATCGGCAGCATATAGGGGTCGACTTTGTCCTGGAGATCGCCGGGTAAAAAGCCGAGATTCTCCCCCGCTTCAACCGCAGGACGGGTCACGATCAGGCGTTCGCGCACACCTTGAAGCAATTCGGCTGCGCCGATCGCGACAGCAAGATAGGTCTTTCCGGTTCCCGCTGGGCCGGTTCCGAAAATCAGCCCGTTGGCCGGATCGGTCAGTGTTTCGAGATAGGCTGCCTGACCCCGTGTTTGTGCCGTGACTGGCTTGCGTAAGCCCTTCAGGGGCGGAAAAGCGCCGACCGGCGTCAGGGCGGCCTCAATGGCGCCTTCCATCTCAAGTTCCGTCGACGCGCTTCCGCGATCAAGTCGGCGTTCCATTTCGGCGAGGGCGGCTTCGGCGGTGACGACACCGTCGGAAGATCCCGTTAAAGCGATGCCGCCGCCTTGGCTTTCCGCCACGAGGCGATGTTCGGCCAAGCGGGTTTCCAGCAATTGTAAATGTCGGTGATGGGGGCCGCAGAGGTCTTGTAAGCGTTCCGGTGACCCAACCTCGTACATGCGCGTCACACGCGCATCTTTGCGGCGCTTTGGCCGGGGCGCGCCTGTCACGCAGCGGCCTCGGCCGACACGGAGAGTTGTCCGGTCAGCGAGTTTAAGCTGGCATCGATCACCTCGACCGGAACGATTTCGCCGATCAGATGCTCCGGCCCATTGAAGTGAATCGCCTGCAGATAGGGCGAGCGTCCGTGGAGCTGGCCATCGAGCCGTCCCTTGCCCGACACAAGAACCGGAAGTGTCCGGCCAATCTGCGCGTTGTTGAACGCAACTTGCTGATCTTTGAGGAGCGCTTGCAGTCTGAGAAGCCGCTCATGTTTCACGGCCTCGTCCACCTGACCGAACATTTCGGCGGCCGGCGTCCCCGGTCTGATGGAGTATTTGAAGGAATAGGCGATCGCAAAGTTCACCTCTTCGACGAGCCCCATGGTCTCTTCAAAATCGCTGTCGGACTCGCCTGGAAATCCAACAATGAAGTCTGAGGCGAGGGCGATATCCGGACGGGCTGTCCGCATTTTCCGCATGGTTTCGAAATAGGCTTCCCGTGTATGCCCGCGGTTCATGGCCTGGAGGATACGGTTCGAGCCCGACTGCACCGGCAAGTGAAAGAACGGCATCAGGGCCGGTGTGTCGCCATGGGCCGCGATCAGGTCGTCATCCATGTCTCGCGGATGGCTCGTCACGAAGCGGATACGATCAAGCTCGCCAATCTTTGAAAGATGGCGCACGAGCTGCGCAAGCGTCCATTCCTCGCCCGGCTGAAGGCTCGGCGCGGCGCCGTGATAGGCATTCACGTTCTGACCGAGCAATGTGATTTCGCGCACGCCCTGGGAGACGAGGCTGCGCGCCTCGACGACGATATCGTCGACCGGGCGGGAGAGTTCCGCGCCGCGCGTATAGGGGACAACGCAGAACGTACAGAACTTATCGCAGCCTTCCTGGACCGATAGAAACGCCGTCGGGCCATCAGATCGCCGGGCCTTCGGAAGGGCATCGAATTTTTCGAGGGTCTCGAAGTTCGTCTCCAACCGATCTCCCACGGCACGCGAAACGCGCGCAATCATTTCCGGGAGTTTGTGGTAGGCTTGGGGGCCCAGCACGAGATCAACGGCGGGCTGGCGGCGCATGATTTCTTCGCCTTCGGCCTGGGCGACGCAGCCAGCCACCGCAATGAGCATTTTGCCCCCCGACGCCTCTTTCAGTTTCTTGATCTGCCCGAGTTCTGAATAGACCTTTTCGGTCGCTTTCTCCCGAATATGGCAGGTGTTCAACACAACGAGATCGGCGCCCTCTGGGGTGTCCACCGGGGCATATCCGATCGGCGCGAGCACGTCTGTCATCCGTTCGGAATCATAGACGTTCATCTGGCAGCCATAGGTCTTGATAAAGAGGCGCTTGGGGGTCGTCTGCTGCATCGGCGCGGTTATGACGGAAAAGGGCACTCGTGGCTAGATCGCCGGTGCCGATCCCGCGCTTGTGAAGCGCCGACTGATTGACACATTTCCTGGCGCTGGCGAGAAGACGAAATCGGGCGTGAGGAGGATTTTACACTTGAAAATCAAACTGTATAGCTGCCTCGTCGGCTTATTCCTCCTGTGGATATCGGCACCGGTTTCAGCGCAGATCGTCGAGGAAGTCCGTGTCGGTGTGCTTGCCCATAATCTGAATGTTGGGATCAATCCCGGGAATGAAAATCAGGAGCCGGGGGAGAATATACAGGCTGAAATCGTCTTCGGATCGCCGCCCTTGCTCGATCGCCGGTGGCTCGGCCGTCCGCGTCCCTACATTGTCGGTTCGGTGAACACAGCAGGTTCCACCAGTTTTGGCGGTTTTGGTCTCAATTGGAATTTCACCCTCGGCAAGAAGAAGCGGTGGTCGTTCGATTCCAGCCTCGGATATATCGTGCACAACGGCGAGATTGATATCCCGTTCCCTGAGGATCCGTCCAATCCAGCGAATTCCGAATTCGACAACAATAACATCCTCTTCGGGTCGCGTGACCTCTTCCGCTCAACCTTCGCTTTCAATCGAAACATCGGTGAGCGGTGGGGGCTGCAGATCATTTATGAACATCTTTCGCACGGTCAAATCCTGGGTCAGGGCCGAAACCAGGGTAATGACAGCGCCGGTGTCCGGGCAATCTATCGGTTTGGACCGAAGGGATAAAAACTTCGGGCGATCGAAATAACCGCCCCAGGACGTGTTCGTGAGAACAGAGATTATATGGCGCTTCGCCATTCGCCATCGGCGGTCTGGCACAATGTAAACTGCTCGGTGACCGGTGCCTCTCCGCGCAGATTGTAGGTCTCCTCAATCACGCGGCAGGGCTGCCCGTTAGATGTTGTGTTTCCAACAAGGCTGATCGTGCCGGAGCTGCCGGTCTCACCGGAGCTCCAGTCGCGGGACTGGCTTTTGCCTTCCACGACATCGGCGAGGGCAGCAGCCCGGGGTTCCTTGTCATCGTCCAGGAGGCGACGCGCGACGAACACTCCGGCAGCTGCGCCGCCCAGGGTGGCGAGCGCACAGCCCAGCGTGTTGGTGTCCAGCAACCGGCAAGCCAGGAAACCGGCCGCCGCGCCTCCCGCGCCTCCGATCAAATCACGGTTGGCAATGCCGATCGTCTCCCCCGACGTCTCACATCCCGCGAGTGTCGTGCTGGCCATCAAAGCTCCGGCGATTACCAGGCGAACGGATCTCATTTGTGTCATGGTTGTCCCTCCAGTTAAGCAATTAGTACGCTGTTTCAGAACCATAAAAGTCAAACCCTCAAGCGAGAGCTTGGCCAAGCTGACGCGCGGTTGTCAATCATTTTGACTCGGTAACAAGTCGCGACTGAGGGGATTAGTAGACCTAGAATCGCAACCCACACGCTTGTTTCGGCACTGAATGGGGGCAATGCGCGGTTTCAATTATGACGTCGATTTAACCCGCGCGGGGACTTTTGGACCCGGCAAACGTTGTGAGCGCAATCCCGCCTAGAATGACAAGACTGGACCCTGCGAAGCGCCATGTGACGGGCTCAGCGAGAAAGAGCACGCCGCCGAGCGCGGCAATCGCCGGGACACTTAATTGTGCGACACCTGCGCGCACAGCGCTCAGATTCTTCAACGCTGCATACCAGACCGCATAACCGAGGCCGGACGTGATGGCCCCCGATGCGATCGCGAGGCTAATCCCGTAGGTCGCGGGCACAGGTTCTGGGCGAAGAAACAGAACGATCGGGACCAGCAAAAGCGCGATCAAGCTTGCCCGGGCGAAGTTTCCGGCGGTTCGCGCTGTCGGGCTCCCAGCTGCTCGTCGTCCCAATAGGGAGTAAATGCCCCATCCAATACCGGCCGCGGTCATCAATCCGGTGCCGATTGGGGAGGGGGCCTCGAGACTTGGCGAGACGAGCCAGGCCATACCGGCGATCGCCAGGGCGACGCCGGACCATTGCGCCGCGTTCAGTCTCTCCCCGAGGGCAATGCCGGTTCCCAACATGGTGATCTGAACCACAGCAAACAGGATCAGGGCGCCGGTGCCGGCCGCTAGGGTGAGATAGGCATAGGCAAAGAAAGACGCATAGACGAATAGAGCACTGGCCTCTCGCCACGAGCCGGACGTCCAGCCGGCGGACCATCCAGACAACAGCATCAGGATGAGCGCGCCGGATACGATGCGGATGACCGCGAAACTGCCTGGACCAATACCGCCCTCGAGGAGACCGAGCCGGCCCAAAACGGAATTGGCCGCAAAAGCCACCATGGCGAGGATCGTCAGGCCCGCCGTCTGCCAGAGGGCATGTTCGCGCTTTGTCATCCGCGCCAGAACCGGGGTGTCAAAACAACAAACACGGCAATGAACTCCAAGCGCCCCAGCAGCATCGCCAGGCTGCAAATCCATTTGGCCGCATCGGGCAGCGATTGAAAGGTGCCAACCGGTCCAATCCGCGTGCCGAGCCCCGGGCCAACATTCGACACGCTCGTTGCAGCGCCTGAAATCGCCGACATGGGATCAAGCCCAGTCAGACCCAAAAGGGCGCCCACCACGATGAATGTTGCGAGGTAGAGGAACATGAAGACGAGGACGGACTGGATCGTGTCTTCGTCCACGACGCGGCCATTATACCGAACAGGGGCCAGCCGGTGCGGGCTTAACATGCGCTGGGCGTGGGCGATCACGGCGCGGACGGCAATCTCCAGGCGGAATATCTTCATCCCGCATGCGGCCGACCCGGCGCATCCGCCGAGAAACATCAAGACCAGAAAGATCGCCGTGGCTCCGGGGCCCCAGGCGCCATAATTGGTGTTCGAATAGCCGGTTCCAGTCATCACCGAGACGACATTGAAAGCGGTCGTGCGCAGGGCCTCGCCGCCGTCTTCAAACACGGCAGCGCCTGCGCCTGGGCCATTATAGAACAGCAAGAGAATGAGCGCTGCGACCATGATGCCGAGATAAAGCCGGGGCTGACTGTCCTTTAACAGGGGGTTTGTATGGCCGCGCAGCAAGAGGACGAAGGAGGCGAACGGGAGACCGGCAAGGATCATGAAGAGGATGGCGACACTGACGGCGCCGTTTCCGAAATAAGCAAAGGATTCGTCATGGGTCGAGTAACCGCCAGCCGCCATGGTGGTCATCGCATGGGCAATGGAATCGAACGTGTCCATGCCGTTGATGTGGTAAAGAACGGCGCACGCGATCGACAGGGCAAGATAAACGAGCCCCGTCTGCGCAGCGATCTCGGTCACCCGTGGTAGGAATTTGCCGGACATATCCGAGCTTTCTATCTGGAAGAGCTGCATACCGCCGACCCGGAGTGTCGGCAGAATGGCGATCGCGGTCACGATAATGCCGATCCCGCCAATCCATTGCAGGATGGCGCGCCAAAGAAGGATGCCGCGGGGCAAATCATAGAGGCCGGTCAGAACGGTGGACCCAGTCGTCGTTAGGCCAGAGACGCTCTCAAAGACGCTGTCGGTCACCGAATATCCAGAAAACAGAAAGGGCACAGCGGCAATCGCTGGCAAAACCGTCCACACAAGCACAGTCAGGAGAAAGGCCTCTTTCGGTCCCGTGCGTGTTTTTTCCCGGCCTGACATCAACGCCATGCAAACGCCGAAAAAGATTGACCCGAGCGCCGAAATCGCAAAAACGCCCCAGTTCGCCCGGCCATCGGCGATGTCGATGAGCGCCGATGGCACCATGGCGATGCCGAGGAGGGCGGACATAATGCCCACCGCAAGAAGTACGGGCCGCAATTGCATCGCGAGTTCTATAGCCTCTGACGATGAGCGAAGTCTTTAAGCGCTGTGCGCGCTAGAATCCGTAAACAATTGAGAGGCGTGTCGCCGTATCGGTCGGTTCAAACCCTGTCGGCGGGTTGGTGTCGTGGCGGACTTCAAAAGAGATCCGGGCCGTCAGCGCATTTGTGAGCGAAGAGTCGAGTGCAATTGTGTTCTGGATCTGTGTTGTTTCCGAACTCGACGTGACGCCGGTATTATTCGTCAAACCGACGCGTTCGTTGAAATCGTACGAAAACCGGGAGGCCCCGCGCACACCGACGCGCTCAATCGACTCACCGGGTTCTGTGACAAGCCCTGTGTCCGGATCAATGACGTCTGCCGTTTCGTCGATCCGAAAGCCGGGCGCAACTTCGACATCCCAGATAAGGTTCTCTCTTTTGAAGATGTGGTAACCGGCCCCGACCCCGGCAAAGAGGCGGGACGCAAACCCCGAAAAGTCATCTTCCTCGTAGGAGACCCGTCCAAAGGCGTAAAATCGCTCTCCGACAGAGCGGTCAGCTTGCCCGGCGACGAAGTAACGGTTCCGCGCTTCCAGGCCGTCGACTTCGCCATAATCATAGCTGCCTTCAGCGGAGAATTTCCACGCTCCCGCTGTTCGCTGGAAATTGAGCGCGAGGCCGAGGTCTACAGTTTCTGTGTTGCCGGTGGAAATCCCAGCGCTCAGAGAGCCCTCGCCGGACCATTTCTTTTCCGGTTCTCCTTCAGCGTCCTGAGCCGTGGCTCCCAAGGACAGAGCAAGCCCCGATAGGGCGACAAATACCAGTTTTTGCATGACGAATCCCTCGTTTCGCGCAACCGAGTTTGTGGCGGAAGCGAAAGCGCCGAAGCAAGCGACAGCTGCAGTTAGACCTGCAGCTCTGGGCGCGCTCACAGCCTTAAATCTTGGTTAGGTTGGTGCTATCGCCACAAGATTAGCCGATTACCTTAATCCTTTTGGAACCGTCTGCTAGCGATCATCCGTTCTCGGAGGAGGTCGCAGATACACAGCAATAAGCAGCGATCTGGTTGGTCAATGACACCGCGGTCCTGTAGATTGGCGCGATTAATGACAAAAATACAGCAAGAGGGCCGCGTGTAATGGGAGACACGCCGAAATTGAAGATTGTGAAAGGGCCAAGCGATACGTCGCCTGGCGACCGGCAAATAGACGGTCGCCGGAAGCGGTCAGAGCGTAGTCGTCGCCAGATCATTTCGGCGATGTTTGACCTCATTGAGGAAGGGGTCGTTTCGCCAAGTGCGTCCGACGTGGCCGAGCGCGCCGGCGTCGGTCTACGGTCGGTGTTCCGCCATTTCGATGAGATGGATACGCTCTACCGCGACATGATGCAGTCGCTGGAAGAGGAAGTTTTGCCAAAGATCATGGTGCCGTTTCAGTCGCCGGATCTCGCCGGGCGCAAAGCTGAGATGGTTGAACGGCGCACCGCCATCTTTGAACGGATTATGCCCTTCAAGGTGTCCGCTGGGCTGCGGCGGTTCCAATCAGACTTCATGATGGATTCTCATCTCCGCTTTCGCATGCTGGAACGCGCGACGTTGAAGGCCAATCTGCCGCCGGACGTCTCGCGTGACCCGGTCCAGTTCGAAGCGATTGAAGCTGCGCTGAGCTTTGAAACCTGGCGACGTCTACGACAGGATCAGAGCCTCGAAATCGACGCGGCCAAGGCGGCGTTTGCGCGCCTCGTCGATGCGTTGGTGCCTGGCTGATTTACAGGGGCGAATAAGCCGGTAGGCTACGGCTCCTCAGACAGGAGCACGCAGAATGCCAAGCGCAACAGGTCCCCTCAAAGGTGTCAAAATCGTCGATATGTCGAGCGTCGTGCTCGGCCCATTTGCCACGCTGATATTTGGGGACCTTGGCGCTGACATCGTGAAAATCGAAGGCGGTCGCGGTGATCTTATGCGATATGCCGGCTCATCGCCGACGGGGGATCTGGGGCCCATCTACACCAACCTCAATCGAAACAAGGCTTCGGTTCAGATTGATGCGAAGTCCGATGCAGGGAAAGCCCAAATGACAACCTTGTTGAAGGATGCGGACGTCTTTTTTCACAATGTCCGCATGGCGGGCATGGCCCGGCTCGGTTTTGACTATGAAGCCGTCAAGGCGATCAATCCCAGCATCGTCTATGTTCACTGCGCCGGGTTCGGTGAGGGCGGGCCCTATGAGACGCGCCAAGCCTACGATGATCTTATCCAAGCGGCGTCCGGCTTTGCTCATCTGACGTCACTGCGGGATGGCTCGCCGCCCGCTTATGCGCCGTCGCTCGTCGCGGATAAAACCACAGGTCTGTTCGCGGCCTATGCGACGATCGCGGCACTGTTCCATAAAGAACGCTCCGGTGAAGGCCAGTTCGTGCAGGTTCCGATGCTGGAGTCCTTCACCTTCTTTAACATGGTCGAAAACCTCTATGGCGAGACGTTTCTGCCGGGCAATGGAAAGGTCGCCTATACGCGCTCTATCAATGCCAACCGGAAGCCCTATCCGACCAAGGATGGGCATATTGCCCTTGTTCCGTATTCGGATGAGCAGTGGGCGACGTTCTTCACCTTGGGCGGGCGTCCGGGTGTTTTCGAAAATGATCCGAGGTTTTCAACCTATGAGGCGCGTACGGAGCATATCGGAGAACTGTACGCCCTGATCGAGGAAGTCACAGCGACGAAAACGACCGATGAGTGGCTCGATTTGCTGGCTGGTGCGAATATTCCGGCCATGCGTTTCAACCAGATGATGGACGTGCTCAATGATGAACATCTTAAGGCCGTTGATTTCTTCGGGCGCCGCGAGCATCCGGACGCCGGCGCTTACAGATCCATGAAGCACCCGGTATATTTCTCTGCAACGCCGCCGAATGTGCGGCGAGATGCGCCGCGGCTGGGGGCCGATACGGAGACCGTTCTTTCCGCTTTGGGGCTCGGCGGGGATCTCGACTAGGCGATTACGGCGCGCGCAGCACGCGGGCCGGAGGATGGGAGAGCGTGGTTAAGCCCACAATCAATCCGCCGAGCGCGGCAGCGCCTATGGCGAGGAGCGACACAGACCCAACTGCGAGCCACGGCATCGTCCACTCCGCCTCGAACTGCTGAACGACAACTGGATAGGCCGCGGCCACGCCCAGTAAAGCGCCAAGCCCCGTCGCAGCGGCTCCAGCGAGGCCAAACTCCCCGGCATAGAGTTGCAGGACATGGGCGCGGCTTGCCCCGAATGTTTTCAGAAGTGCGGCTTCCCCCCGGCGCTGGCGCGCCATCGCCGCAAACGCACCAAATAGCACCATCAAGCCGGAGGCGAGGACGATGCTCGCTGCCGCCGTGATCGCGATTGAGATGTTCCCGAGGAGCCGGCCAGCCGCCGCCAGGGCATCACGGGTTTGAAATACCACCGTATCGCGAAAGTCCCGGCCGAGGGCTCGTACGATCTCCGCGTCCTGTTCCGGCGTGCCTTTAACGATTGCGATATGGGGCGGGTTGGCCGCTTCCAGCGTGCCGGGCGAAAGGATAAAAGCCGAATTGGCCCCGAATTGTCCCCAATCAACCGTTCGTAGCGAAGTGACGGTGGCCGTCACGTCCCGGCCGAACACGCGAAAGCCAATCGTATCACCGAGGGCAACGCCGAGGCCACGCGCCGCGTCGTCTTCAACGGATACGAGCAATGGTCCGCTATAGTCTTCCGCCCACCATGCGCCTTCGACGAGTTCCGCTTCAGGGGGCTGTTTGGCGAGATAGGGGAGGCCAATCTCGCCATCGACAACCCATTGTTCGGACTCCGCGACCGTGTCCGGATTGAGCGGCTCACCTTTGAGGGCCACGACCCGGCCGATCACCAAGGGCGTGCGCCGGAACGCATCTGGGTCTTCAATGTCGATGCCCTGGTCGGCCACCAGCCTGTCGAACTCTGAAACGCCTTGTGTTGGAATTTGGGTGATGAAGAGGGACGGTAGATTGGCGGCCGCCGTTTGGTTCACTTGCCGCAAGATATTCGCCTGGACAGTGGTGACGAAGACAAGAAGCGCAAGGCCGAGACCGAGCGCTGGCACGATGGTCACCGCGAGAGAGCCCGGGCCACCAAGATTAGAGAGCATCAGCCTGGGCAGCCCTTCGGCCAAAACCGAGGCGCGTTTCGCTAGAAATCGGATGATGCGGGCGAGGCCTAAAAAGGCGCCCCAGGCGAGCGCCGCCCCTGCAAGCAGAGCCGCCGTGACAATGGGCGTCTCGCCTGTCACGATCGCGAGGACAAAAAGCGCGATGGCGGCAGCGAGTGAGACGAGCCTTTCGGTCCAGGGTGACTTGGCCCGCTGCTCTGCCCCGAGCGTGCGAAACAAAACGGCCGGCCGGGTGGCACGCGCCCGGCCGAGCGGCGGAAGGACGAAGATCGCCGCCGCAAGCGTCCCGAGTAGGAGAGCCCGGCCGAGGGGGAAGGGATAGATTTGGAGGACGGTCGGTAAGGGGATCCGATCGCCTAGAAAGGCCGCTATTAGAAAAGGTGTGGCTGCGCCGAGCACGACCCCGATGAGGGCACCGAAGACGGCCAGTAATCCCAGTTGAAGAAGATAGGCCATACGGATCGTGCCGGCTTCGGCGCCGATCGCCTTGAAGGCCGCGATGGACGGGATGCGGCTTTCGAGAAACGCGCTACTCGCTTGCGCAATGCCGACGCCGCCCGCAATCAGCGCCGCGATACCAATGACGGAGAGAAATGTGTTGAGCATGTCGAGGAGGCGTTCAAGGCCGTCGATGGCATCTTCCGGTCCGCGATAGCGCAAGCCCGAGGCGCCCCATTCTTCCTCTGCGCGGGCGGCGACATCATCGCCGACCACACCCTCTGGAAGACGTAACCTGTAAGACGCGCGGAAGAGCTGGCCATCGGTCAGCCGCCCGGCGTTCTCCAGGGCGGCGATTTGTATGGTCGCTTCCGGTCCAAACGCGCCGGGTGTTCCGATACCGTCGGCTTCCTTGTCTAGCCGCGCGGCAATGACCGCCGAGATGTTGCCAAGGGCAATCTCGTCGCCGATCTGAAGGTCGAAATCCTGGAGGAGGGAGGGCGTCGCCGCGATGCCCCAGCGCTCGCCCGACCGGATGAGGGCATCTGGTAGTCGATCGACGCCGAACACTACATCCACGCCGATCAAGGGATGGCGATCGTCGACGGCGCGAATGTCGACTTGTCGGCGCTTTCCATTGGCTTCACCCATGACATTCAGGGTGATGACCTCGGACACAGCGCCTTGGGCTTCGAGCCAGGCTCGTTCCGGCCCGCTGGCGCGCCTTTGGGCGGCCGTGAACACGGCGTCGCCGCCAAGTAGCGTCCGGGATTCCTGTGCGAGCCCTCGGCTGAAGCCGGCAGTGACCGATCCCGCCGCAGCGATTGAGAAGACGCCAAGTGCGATACAGGCCAGATAAATCCGAAATCCTTTGAGCCCGCCCTGGAGTTCCCGGATGGCAATGCGCAAGGCGAGGGTCATTGAACAATCCGCCCGTCGCGCATCTCCACACGCCTATCGGCGCGCTCGGCGAGACCCGTATCGTGGGTCACGACGACGAGTGAGGCGCCTCGGTCACTGGCGATTTGAAATAAGAGGTCGGCGACGATGGCGCCCGTTCGGCTGTCGAGGTTTCCAGTCGGCTCGTCGGCGAACACAAGGTCAGGGTCGCAAGCGAGGGCCCGCGCAACGGCCACCCGCTGCCGCTCGCCGCCGGATAATTGGCCGGGATAATGGGTCAGCCGGTCTGCCAGGCCGACCGCTTCCAGGGCGCTTTCGGCGCGCGGACGCGCCTCATCGAGCCCTGCGATCTCAAGGGCGGCGCGCACATTGTCGAGTGCCGTCATGGTTGGAAGCAGGTGGAATGATTGGAAGACAAGGCTGACACGGCCACGCCGCAGCCGCGCAAGCTCCGTCTCATTCAGACCGGCAATATCGGTCCCGAGGAGCGCAATTTTGCCGGATGTGGCCCGTTCAAGGCCGGCCGCAACGGAGATCAGCGACGATTTACCCGATCCTGACGGGCCGACTACAGAGACAGATTCTCCGGCGCTGCAGGAAAAATCGACGCCTCTCAAAATATCGACCGGTCCGGACGCGGCTGGCAGCGTCAGGGTGACATCGGTGATTGTTAGGGGGTTAGTCATCGGGGACGGGCTTGCTCCTTGGGCGTTCCATCGGTTGCCGGTCCCCTCTCGCCTCTCTATGTCTTAGAGGGAATGCCGGAGTGGGCAAGATGCGCGAACAAAAACTTGTTGTGACTCTGTTGCTTGCGGCTGCTCTCATAGGGTGCGACGCGGCAGATGAAACGCAATCGGCGCCGGCACCACAGCCTGAAATCGCAGGCGATGCAGGGCGTCAATCAGCGCCTGAAGCTGTCGCCGCCACACCGACAAGTCCTGCGATGGAAGGGGACCACACCGTCGTCATGCTGGGCGACAGCTTGACCGCCGGGTTTGGCCTGCCGGTGGCCAATGCGCTCCCCGCAAGAATTCAAGACTCTCTCGACGCGGCGGGTCTCGATGTGACGGTCGTCAATGCGGGGGTTTCGGGCGACACCACTGCGGGCGGCCTGGCGCGGTATGACTGGAGCGTGGCGTCCGCCAATCCAGATCTCTTGATCATTGCGCTCGGTGCGAATGATTACCTATCGGGGCTCGACCCCCAACGGGCGCGTCAAAACCTTGCGGCCATCATCGAGCGGGCCCAGGGTGATGGGGTCCAAGTTCTCCTCGCCAGTGTCACACCGCGATCGTCCGCCGCAGCGGATATTCGCGCGACTGAGTTCGCGGCGATCTATCCTGAACTGGCGGAACGCTACGGCGTTGAGCATTTTGAAGGTCTGCTCGAAGGCGTGCGCGATAATCCCGACTTGCTTCTGTCCGATGGGCTTCACCCGACCGCCGAAGGGGTCGATCGGATCACGGACCGCTTGGCGCCTGTGATTAGCGAACTTATTGGGGCGCCACCCCGTTAGCTTCCCGCGCGTCGACGAACTGGCCTGTTTAGATGACGTCCGGATCGTCGCCGCGTGCGTCAAGGCCCGCAAAGTCAAAGGCTTCTACGTCATGCAGGTGGGACAGCCGGACGTTTGTCAGCGCTTTCATCATGGCGGATTTCGTGCCGGGCGAGGCCTTTTCCCACTCATCGAGGCGCTTCTGCATCGCAACGCGTTGAAGGCCATCCTGCGACCCGCAAAGATTGCACGGAATGATCGGGACCTGGAGGGCGGCTGAATACCGGGCAAGGTCTGCTTCCGGGATGTGGATGAGCGGCCGAAAGACGCTGACATCGCCGGCATCGTTCAAGAGTTTTGCCGGCATGGAGGCGAGCCGTCCGCCATGGGAAAGGTTGAGCATCAATGTCGCCAGCGCGTCCTCGCGGTGATGTCCGAGGATGATGGCGTCGCACCCTTCTTCGCGCGCCACGCGATAGAGAATGCCGCGGCGCAGGCGGGAACAAAGGGCACAGTAGGTTTTGCCCTCGGGCACTTTGTCCGTGACGATGGAATAGGTGTCCTCGGTGATGATCCGATAGGGGACCTCGAGAAAGTCGAACCAGCCCGGCAAAACGTCCTTCGGGAAGCCCGGCTGGCTTTGGTCTAGATTACACGCGATGAGCTCAACGGGAAGGTTGCCATGGGCTTTCAAATCGAGGAGGATGCCGAGGAGGGCATGGCTATCCTTGCCGCCCGACAGGCAGACCAGCCAGCGCGGGCGCCGCCGATCCGGGATCATGCCGTAGCGCGAAATCGTATTGCCGGCTTCGCGCTTTAACCGCTTGCGAAGACGGTTGAAATTCGTCGTCGCCGGCGCGCGGGAGAAGAGCCATGTTGACGGCGACCACATTCAATGCCCGCGAAAGCGCAAACCGGCTCTTCTCCCGCG
>JBCAWP010000022.1:0-16493 GCA_038534535.1 Pseudomonadota bacterium | reverse complement strand
CGGAATTCGGGGCTGAGGCCTGGTCACGCCACGGGCTTTGGATCGGGGGCTGGATGACATTGGGGCGGTTTTCGCGCTGCCGCCCCGGCGGCACCCAGGGGGCTGACCCCGTGCCTGACGTTCCCGCGGATATCCCTGTCTGGCAGCCATGGCGCTATGGCCGTTGGCGCGGCGGGGATGGTTGAAGCTTCAACTGAGGCGTGCCATATTCGGCTCATGATCAGAGTAGGCCACATCACAACGCTGACCCGCCGAACTCCTAGGGGTGCATGACGCACGCCCCGGTCGCTTTCACGCGCCCACCGATCATGTACCCGACAAACCATCCTGCTTAGTCCTGCCCCGCAGAGCCGGTCACCACCCGCCCTAGGCATCTGCCACAAGTCGCGGTAAGCGATTTGCCGCGAGGGTCGCCTCAGCAGACCGACGATAACCGAACACCAAGAAGACCAAGCCCCATGATCAAAGTCACACTGCCCGACGGGTCGGTTCGCGAATATGACAACGGCGCAAGCCCATTTGACGTCGCCCAGTCCATTTCAAACTCCCTCGCCAAGAAAGCCATTCTCGCCCGCGTCAACGGCGACCTTTACGACTTGACCCGGCCGCTGGAAGGCAATGCGGACCTGGAAATCCTCACGGCGAAAGACCCCGACGGGCTTGAGCTTATCCGCCATGATGCGGCCCACGTGCTCGCCCAGGCAGTGCAGGCGCTCTATCCCGGCACGCAGGTCACGATCGGCCCGACGGTCGACAATGGCTTCTATTACGATTTCGCCCGCGACGAGCCATTTTCGACGGACGATTTCGAGAAAATCGAAGCCAAAATGGCTGAGATTGTCGACGCCGACTATCCCATCATCCGCGAAGTCTGGGACAAGGACACGGCGATCGAGACGTTCCGCGGGATCGGCGAGGACTACAAAGCCCAGATCATTGACGACATCATCCCACCGGGTGAGGCCATCACAGTCTACCGTCAGGGCGACTGGTTCGATCTCTGCCGCGGACCGCACCTGCCATCGACGGGCAAACTGCCTAAGGCTTTCAAGCTCATGAAGCTTGCCGGCGCCTATTGGCGGGGCGACCATCGCAACGAAATGCTCCAGCGCATTTATGGCACGGCGTGGGCCGATGAGAAGCAGCTCAAAGCCCACCTCACGCGCCTTGAGGAAGCCGAAAAACGCGACCACCGAAAACTCGCGCGGGTCATGGACCTCTTCCATATGCAGGAGGAGGGGCCCGGTTCAGTGTTTTGGCACGCCAAGGGCTGGACGCTGTTCCAAATGCTGATCTCCTATATGCGCCGGCGTCAGGACGCGGCGGGCTATGTGGAGATTAATACGCCGGATCTCCTCGATTACTCGCTATGGGAAACGTCTGGGCACGCCGAAAAGTTCGGCGAGAACATGTATTCGACGGTCATGCCGGACGAGCGCAAATACGCCCTGAAGCCCATGAACTGCCCCGGCGGTGTACAGGTCTATAATCATGGCCAGCGTTCCTATCGGGAATTGCCTTTGCGCATGGCGGAGTTCGGCAAGGTTCACCGATATGAACCTTCAGGCGCGCTTCACGGCATTATGCGTGTCAGGCACTTCACCCAGGACGATGCCCATATCTTTTGTACGCCGGATCAGTTGCAAGAAGAGTGTCTCACGGTCGTCGACCTGATCCTCGACATCTACAAAGACTTCGGCTTTGAAGATGTGCGCATCAAATTTTCCGACCGGCCTGAGGCGCGGATCGGAGATGACGCGGTTTGGGACAAGTCGGAAGCAGCCCTCAAGCACGCCCTCGAAGCGACGGGGCTGCCCTATGGCGTCAATCCAGGTGAGGGCGCATTCTACGGACCAAAACTCGAATTCGTCCTGCGTGATGCGATTGGCCGCGATTGGCAGTGCGGCACCCTACAGGTGGATTTCAATCTCCCGGAACGGTTTGATGCGTCCTATGTCGGCGAAGATGGCGGCAAGCATCGCCCAGTCATGTTGCACCGTGCCTTGTTTGGGTCGCTCGAGCGGTTCACAGGCATCCTGATCGAGCACTATGCCGGCGCGTTTCCCATGTGGCTCGCGCCCGTCCAGGTCGTTGTCGCGACGATTTCCGAGGCGTCCGACGCCTATGCACTCGACGTGGCAGAGCGATTGCGCCGGGCGGGCCTTCGCGTGGAGACGGATTTGCGGTCGGAGAAGATCAATTACAAAGTCCGGGAACACTCAGTCACCAAAGTACCTGTGATCGCCGTTGTGGGCGCCAAGGAGGCTGATGAGCAGACCGTTGCGCTGCGCCGCTTCGGGTCTAAGGCCCAGGACATCATGTCCTTGACCGACGCGGTCACCTCACTTGCTGATGAGGCTCTTGCACCAGATTTGAAACGGGCCCGCGACCGCGCTTAACTAAGCGCCGCGGTCGTCCGTTGCGCCCAGGGCAAGGTCTTGGGTGCGCGGGGTGCGGGCTTCAGCATAGGTCGGCGCGTCGAGATGAAGCACATCATTGACGCGCCGGCTCTCAACATCGACGAGCGCCAGAGAGCGGCCAAAGCGGATAAGTTTTTGGCCACTGGTTTTCGCCGACAATGTCACCAATACGGGAAATTCGGCCTGCAGCAGCGGCACATCGGCTGCGAGTGTGTCGCCGGCAACGAGCTGCGTTGTCAGGGGTGAGGTTTGAAAACACAGGCGGTGGCGTTCGAGACCGACCTGACACGTCTCGCGGCCATGGCGAAACGCACGATCAAAAGCAATGAAATCGGTCTGGACGAAGGTCGCATCGCGTTCAATCGTCGTGGTCGTGTCCAGCGGATTGTGGGTGGCGAAAAAACCTGAGGCACCAATAACTGTCGCGGCGACAGCTGCGAGCTCGTATTTGATCGTCATGGCCGTTACCCCTTATGTCAGCCGGCAGGCTCTCTTAGTCGAAAAGGGTTCCGATTCCTTTACCGAAGAAGGCAAGATTGCGGCGCCGCGGCCGGGGCGAGAACCTTGATCACAGGAGAGGATTCGCATACCGCTGGCGCGTTTTGGCGAAGGGTCGGGATGGTTATCACCGGATTGGTCTTCCTCATCTGGGCTATCTGGCCGGTGGCAACCTTTGCCGGCGGGAATTTGCTGGCCGTTCTGCTCGCCGCCACGGGCCTGGCCACGGGTGTTTGGCTCGCGCGAAACCGGCCAGGCTTCAGCCCCGTTATCCTTCCGTTCGGGCTTTTTCTGATCTGGGTCTGCGCGAGCGCGAACTGGTCGCTGGTGGACGCGCCCTTGGTGTCCGGCAGTCTAGCCAGTGGTGATTTTGCCGTTAAGGCGACGGCGCTCCGGTTTCCGCTTACCGTGCTCGCGGGCGGTGCATTCATCGCTTGGGCGTTCCATTCGGGCCATTTCGTAGCAGTGCGACCCCTCTTGCTCTTAGTCGTTGGTGTGGTCGCCCTCCAGGGCGCGGCGCTCCTCGTGATGTCGGTCTATCGGGGTGCGCTTTTGGACGGTACCGCGCCGGACTTTTTACCATCGGCGCAATCGTTCGGTCGAAATGCAAACCTCTTCGGCTTGGCGGTGCCCGTCGCAATAGGCGCAGCGCTCACTCTGTGGCCGGAACGGCGTGGGCGGATGATCGGGATCGGGTTTGGTGTCGCCGTGCTGCTTGTGGCGATCCGCCATGATGCCTTATCGCTGATGGCCGGAATGGGATTAGCCGGGCTCAGCTTCGCCTGGTTGACACTTGCCAGCCGGTCGGGTCTGCGAGACTTGTTCGCCGGTGTCGGCGCCAGTGTCATGGTGATGCCGATCCTTGCCACAAGCTTGGCCTACCTTCCGGCAAGTTTTGTCGATTCGCTGCCTCTATCAGCACGCCATCGTCTCCTGATCTGGCAAGCGACGATTGAGCGGATCGGCGAGCGGCCACTTCTTGGTCACGGGCTTGATGCCACACGAAGCTGGACTGAGACTTATTCCACGCGGCCGGAATGGATCGTTGATATGCCAGAGATGTTTTCCGGCATGCCCCTCGTCCCAACGCATCCGCATAATATGGTACTCCATGTGTGGGTCGAGCAGGGCGTCATCGGGGCCGCACTTCTCGCAGCCGCCTGTGTCGCAATCGGAAGGCTCATGCCAGCGACGGATCGCCTGTCGACGCCGATGCGCCTTGCGATCGCGGGGGTGTTCGGCGTCGCGGCCGCGCAGATCGTCCTGTCCTATAGTGCCTGGGACGAAATTTTCTGGTCGGGCGCCGCGATCGTGATTGCAAGCCTGCTTCTCCTTCAGCGCTTCCAATCGGACCCCGCCTAATGCCAACCGTGGCCGCCATCGTGGTAACCTATCAGACGGGTCCGCGCCTAAAGGATTGCCTGGCAGCGCTCGCCGCCGCCGACGCTGTGACCGCGATTGTGATTGTCGATAATGGCAATCCGCCGGAAATGGTCAGGTGGTTGACTGAATTCTGTGTCCGTATCGCGAAGGCTGAATACGTGGCTGCGGATCGGAATGTCGGGTTCGGAACGGCAGTCAATGTGGGCGCGCGGCATCGCACGGAAGACTATTTCCTGGTGATCAATCCAGACGCCATGATCCGCCATGATGCGCTGCCAGCCTTGCTACAAACTGCCATGACAGCGGCCTCACCCGTGATTGTGGGGGGGCGGCTCTTCGGTCCCGACGGTCAACCACAAGCCGGGCCGCGGCGGCGGCGGCTCACCTTGAAAACACTCTGGTCCGCTATGCTTGGGGGGCCGGGCCTTACGCTCTCAGACGCGCCGGCGGACGCGGGGGCCGCAGAGGCCGTTGGCGCCGTCTCTGGGGGATTTTTCCTCATCGACCGGACCGGGTTTGACGCAATCGGCGGCTTTGATGAGGCTTATTTTCTCCATGTTGAGGATATCGATCTTTGCGAGCGAGCGCGGCGCGCCGGCGGGCAAGTTCTCTTTGAGCCGCGGGCAGGGGCGATGCATGATGGCGCCACATCGCGGGTCTCAAGTCTCATTGTCGAAAGACACAAGGCTGACGGGTTCGCCCATTATTTCAGAAAGTTCTCTCGGGGGCCGTTTCACCGGCTCCTTGTCGAGTTCAGCCTACCGGTGCTCCGGCTTGGTTTGTGGCTTCGCGCGCGGCGAGCGCCTCGTTGATTGCTGCTACGGCTGCTTCAAACGGGAGCAGTGTCGAGGTGTGCCGCGGTGGATAGTCGGCCACCGCCTCCAAATGCCGCAATTCCCAAAACCGGCCAGTGGGCGGCGGGCCGCCATCTTTCAGCATCGCTTTCAGCGCATCGCGCGCGGCGATAATCTCCTCAACCGCGGCCCCTGGCGCATGCTCTGACAGGATCGCTGTTGCGGCCTGGCCAAGGGCGCAGGCTTTCGGATCCACGGAGATCGCCTCGACGTGTGTGCCCGCGTCGTTCAGCGTGATGGCAACTGCAACGGTGGAGCCACAAACGCGCGAGACCTTCTCGACACGGGCCTCCGCCCCGACCAACGCATCGAGATGTGGGATCGTCGCCGCCAGCTCCAACACGCGATTATGATACAAGTCGCTCATGATCGCTATGTCGGCCCGCTGAGCCTATCTGGCAAGCCCGGCGCTACACGATGCGGTCAATGATGCGTACAACGATGACCATCGCCCCGACCAACGACCCGCCGGCGAGGAGGATCATCGCCCCGTCCCTAGCCGTCAGGCCGAGCCCAATAAAAAGCACGCAGAGTCCCGGGAGGACCGGTCCAAATGGCACAAGACCCAAGGGAAAGGTGATCACAGCCGCGGCCACGGCGAGGAGCGCTGTTAGCTGGACGAATGGCGCCTCGGTCAGAAATCCGAACCGAGGGCTCAGTAACCGGTCAATCATGAAGGCGGCCCCCTTCATCTGATCGACGCCGTTTTCAAGTGCCTCGCGCGGAAAAGAGAAGTCGAGTGCTTTGCGGGGCAACCAAGGGCGTTTGAAGCCGACCGCAATCTGGAGACTGATGAGCAGCGTAACGAACGCCACCAGCCAGCTTGCGCCGGGGACAATGGTCAGCGGGCTGATCGCCACGAAGCCGAGGACCGCGAGGATAGGGCCAAACGCGCGGCGCCCCACCGCGTTCAGCAGGTCTTCTACCGTAATCGTCTCGCCCGCGGTGCAGGTCTTCAGTGAGACCAGAAGGGTCCGCATGTCTCGAATTTCTGGGCGGGTCTCGGTCATGGGGCGGGCCTGGTGGTCGTGTTCCGAGCGGCTCTAGCAGACTTACGTTTAAAAGTCCCAATCAGCCAAGGCGATGCCTGCATTGCTCTGAACATGACAGAAATGAAATTTGCGCCGCCCTAAGTCTGCCGCCGAATATTAGGAAAAATTTAAGCCTAAAACCGCCCTTATGGCCCCATGGGTTAACAGGGCACGCTTTGCCGTTAAGGGTAGGTCGCATCTATGGCACGAAAGACACCGCGTTGGGCGTTAGATATGGGGTTTGCGTCGGATATCCGCGCGTTCAAACCAAAATCGTCCTTGTCGGAGCATGGCCTGTCCGGCGCGACAGCCGAGGGAAAACTCAAATATTCTCGCTCGGTCACGCGCAAACAGGCCAAGATCGATGCGCGTGACGGGATCCCGGTATCTGAGGCTGTGACGAAGGATCAGTGGTCTGAGCGCGAACAGCTCGTCTCCGAACAAGCCGACGATATCCGCCGCGGCGTTGAGACATGGTTCAAGACCACTGGTGCCCATGTCCGTGATTTTATCCACGACACAACGCCGGCCGATATTGAGCCGGATCAACTGGAAGAGGCGATCAAATCAGAGGAATCTGACCTCCGCCACTTCGAAACAGATGATGTGCGTGAGGCGCGAGAAGCCCACGAATCCAGCATTGTCGAGCTAGACGCGTTCCGCGAGCGCCACCGCAGCCGCATCGGGGAGCGCACGCCCGATATCAAGAAAAACGTTGAGCAGACGCTTGCAATCCTCCTTTTCGTGCTCATCCTGGAGGGATGCTTTAACGCGCTTCTGTTCAAGGATGCCCAGTCCTCAGGCTTGCTGGGCGGCATGCTCGTCGCCTTCGGTGTGAGCGCCGTGAATGTCGGGTGCGGCGTCTGCGCCGGTTTTTTCGGCCTCAGATATCTCAACCACCACGAACAGCCTTTCAAGATCCTTGGCGGCGTGGTCGCCGGCTTCTTCATTCTCCTTGGTCTCTTCGTGAACTTCTTTGTCGCGCACTTCCGGGACGCGGTGGAAGAAAGCCTCCTTGAACACCAGGCCGAAGGGTCTCTGGCCGGCTTTTCTATGTTCAGCCTTTCACCCGGATCGGTGATCGTCGACATGTTCCCGAACATTTTCGGCCTGTCGTCGCTTGTCGCTTTTGGCCTTTTGTTCATTGGCCTCGCAGTGTTCGCGATCGGCCTCTATGAGGGCTACGACAAGATTTCCGACAAGTACCCAGGCTATGGCCGGGTTTGGCGTAAAGAGCGTAAGGCCTATGAGCGCCGTCAGGCCGTGCGCAACGATTTGCGCGACGACCTTTCAACCTATTTTACCAATTGCCGCGCCTGGTTCGATAGCCAACAAACGCGCCATGTCGCCGCGAAGCGTGAAATCGAAAAAGCCATGACGCAGCTCGAAACTTGCCGCGAGAAGGCGATGGCGATCGCTTCGCGATGCGGCGACCAGGAGCGCGGCCTGAAGATCGCTTACCGCCAGGCACACCGGCGGGAGCGCAATGGCCTGCGGGATAAGCTCGGCGAGCAGGCGGCCTGCCCGGTCTATTTCGACGAGATCGTCACGCCCACCTTGCCAAACTTCGAATATGATAAAGAACGCGAGATGTCCGTCGCCGCCATCAAAACGATCGAGCAGAACATCACGGCGCTCTCGCTAACCCGCAAATGGCTGGAAACGCACATCCAGCAGGTCCAGCAGGGTCTCTCTTCAATTGAGCAACGCGTCGGTGACGAACTCGCCGCGATCAGAGAACAACGCAAGTCGCCCAAGGTCGCAAAATCGGCCTAGGGAGACGCCAGCAAACTGAGGGGGCTTCCAGGAGAAACCGCCATGGCACGAGCCCGAGACAAAAGCCCGAATTTCTGGCGAGGTATGATCGCCGCCATGGTGCTCAGCGTTTTTGCGCTGTTCGCCTTTATCGCGTTTAACGCACCGCCGGCCATCGCCGAGGAGACCGGATGCCGGCTGGACCGGAACGATCCCGCCCACACCGTCCTACTCATCGACCAGTCCGATCCCTTTAATCCGAACGACTTCGGATGGGTGCGCGAGTTTATGGATGTCGAGGCGCGTCGCCTGCCGAAATATGGCCGGCTAACGGTGCTGACGCCAAATTCGGCCAGCCCCTATGATCCGGTTCCGGTGTACACGAAATGCTCGCCCGGCAGCGTCGACGACGCGAACCCAATCCTGCAGAACCCGCGCATGATCGACGATACGTGGCGGGAATACTTCTACGAACCATTGAAGGACAGCGTCGAGGCGACCCTCACCGACCGGAACCAGCCGAGCTCGCCACTTTCCGAAGCGATCTTCGCGGTCGCTGACCGTGCCGACTTCCAATCCGGGCAAAAAGGTCGGCGGTTCGTGATTGTGTCAGACCTCATGCAGCATTCGGACAAGTTCAGCTTCTATCGTTCAGGCGCTGATTATGATGGCTTCAGCGGAACGCGCCTCGCCGAGGAAGTGCCGGCCCTCGCAGGGGTCGACGTCGTCGCCCGAATTGTTCCGCGGCAGGATTACGATCTGCCAATGGCCGACGTAAAAGGCTTCTGGTCGCGCTATTTCCAAAAAACGGGTGCGCGGTATACGTCCGTCAACTGAGTTTTTCGCGACCCAGGTTTCGCGCAATAAATCTGCGGAAGCGGATAAATGGCACCCGCATGCGTAGGACAAGCAGGATGAGCCCGGCCAGGGCGGCGACTAATCCCGCGCCTGCGGCTGTGATCAGTAGGGGGTGATTGAAACTCGCGCCGTCATCATAGTCCATGACGTGGAGCTTCCAGAAGAAATCGTAAAACCGCCACGTCGTTGACCGCCGCGCGCGCACGGTGGCCGTGGTAGGGTCGATATAAAGCGTTGTAGCGTCCCGATCGTCGAACCGAGCCTGCCAAACCGGTCCTGCGCGTCCATATTCGGAGGGCGGCTCATCAACGAGTGTCACCCGGGCAAGCGCGCCGCTTCCAGAATAATCGCTGAGAGCGATCTCGCGCGCAAAGCTTTCTGATATGGGAGAGAGGGCTTCTCCGGTCGCGGCGCTAATGGTGACAGTTTGTCCCCGCGCATTGGTGAGCCGCCAGACAGGTGCGCCGAGGACTTCACCCAGAGAGGCCGCCTTCACAGTGTCAAAGCTGGCCGCCGACATGGCGGTTTCCAGCGGAACAATCTCATCTACGCTGAAGGTCGCCGGCGCCGGCGCCGCAATCTTATGCTCACCGTGCACGATCTCGATCGGGATAGCACTCATCACCAGACCGCCGCAGATCCAAAGAAAGATCTGGATCCCGATGATGAGGGCCACCCATTTGTGGACGAGAACAATACCGCGCTGAAAGGTCATGAGCGCACGCTTATCACGCAAAGCAACCGTGACTAGTGAAGTTTCAGCTTCGGCCTGACGACTTGATTCACGTGACCCATAATGATCATGCCGAGCCCGCGTAGACGTCCATGCACAGCCAAGAGATGCATGCGGTAGAGCGAGACATAGACAAACCGGGCGAGACGGCCTTCGACGGCCATGCGCCCGCCAACCAGATTGCCCATCAAGGAGCCCACCGTGTGAAACCGGGACAGCGACACGAGTGAGCCATGGTCATGATATTCAAATGGCTTCAATCGTTTCCCTTTAAAGAGTGCCTTGATGTTCCGAAAAACTATGTCGGCCATCTGGTGCGCGCTTTGTGCCCTCGGGGGGACAGGGCGGTCCGCGCCCGGCGGCGTATAGGCTGCACAATCGCCGAGGGCGAAGATGCGATCATCGCGCGTCGTTTGCAGCGTATCGCGTACCAGGAGTTGATCCCCGCGATTGGTTTCCAGGCCAGCAATATTCTTCAAAAAGGCCGGTGCTTTCACCCCGGCGGCCCAGACCTTCAGGTGCGCGGGGTAGCTCTCGCCATCCTTTGTGCGTATCTCATCTTTCGTCACCTCAGAAACAATCGCGCCGGTAACGACTTTCACGCCCAGCGCCTCTAGCTCCTCATGGGCGGCGTCGGCGAGTTTTTCCGGGAGCGCCGGTAGGATGCGCGGGCCAGCCTCGATAAGCGTCACCTTCAGCCGACTTTCGTCGAATACCTCCAGCCCATAATATCGCAGGGCGCTCGCAGCATTGTAGAGTTCTGCGGCGAGTTCCACACCCGTCGCGCCGCCCCCCACGATACCAATATTCACATATTCGTCGGCATTTGGATAGGTGCTCATCTTCCGCGAGCACCGCAGACACTGGTTCAGGAGGCGCGAGCGAAACGCGTCCGCGTCTCGCCGGCTTTCCAGGGACATACAATGCTCTTCAACGCCCGGAACGCCAAAATCGTTAGAGACTGACCCCAAGGCGAGAACCAGGTAATCATAGCGAATGCGGTGCTCGCCCATGATCTCCGTACCGTCATCATCCAGGAGCGGCGCCACGACAACCTCCCTGGTGTCCCGATCGATGTCCTGCAAACTGCCCTGGAAGAACCGATAGCCCCAACGGTGGGCATGGGCACCATAACCGATCTCATCGAGATTGGCATCGAGTGAGCCGGCCGCGACCTCATGGAGGAGCGGTTTCCAGATATGGGTCCGGTTCTTCTCCAAAAGGATGATGTCGTAGTCGCGCTGGTTGTAGGTCTTACCGAGCTTCGCGACGAGTTCGAGCCCGCCTGCGCCGCCACCAACAACGACGACTTGTTTCTTCTTTTTTTTGGTCGCGCTTTCCGTTCGTCGACCGACGTCGCCTCTCTCCACGTTCGAGGCGTGCGGGCGGTCAACCAGATCCGTCAAAACGGGCGGAAAACCGTGCGTGTGCCGCGTTGGTCTGTCAGGGACTGGATCAATTCCTGCCCTGAAGCCGTTGGCACGCCCTCCGCATTCAACCAACCGCGGCTCGTCGCGAGATCCCTTGCGGCCGTCTCACCGCCGGTTTCGGTCAACTGCAGGGCAAATCCGATAATCAAATTACTATCTTGGGCTGACGACGGCGTCGCTGTCATGGCAAGTCTCCATAGACCTGAGGGAATGAATACAGATGCCCGAACACCCCTCAAGTATTCGTGAGCCAGAATGTGGGGCGAATCGCCGCGGCGTCGAGGGGCAATTCTGCATGTCGCCTCACAAGGCCAATGACAGGATGCATGGCCCGGGCATTGCCGTGGCGAAGCGGAATTCGTAAACCCGCGGGATGGACACGGTTTCGATCCTGCAATCCTTGGATTCACGGGCGCGGGAAATCTTTCGCGAGATTGTCGAAACCTATCTCCAAACCGGCGAACCGATTGGCTCACGCACACTTTCGCAGGGCACGATCGGCTTATCTTCGGCGTCTATTCGCAATGTGATGGCAGACTTGACGGCGCTGGGGCTCCTCGATGCGCCCCATGTCAGTGCTGGGCGCCTGCCGACCCATGCAGGTCTTCGCCTTTTCGTCGATGGCTTCCTCGAAC
This sequence comes from Pseudomonadota bacterium, assembly GCA_038534535.1. Taxonomy (GTDB): domain Bacteria; phylum Pseudomonadota; class Alphaproteobacteria; order Caulobacterales; family Hyphomonadaceae; genus CALLCD01. Next base: position 4,896 of record JBCAWP010000022.1, on the reverse strand, counting down.
TCGGCGAACCATCAGAACAGGATAAGCAGGAGATCGCCGCGCGGCTGGAATCGGTCGGCCGCGATTTTGACGGTGTTCTGCACGAGGCCTCGGACATTCTCTCTGGGCTGGCCGGCGGGGCAGGGCTCGTGGCGTCTCCGACGCGGGACGCCCCCGTTCGCCATGTCGAATTCGTACCGCTCGGCATTGGCGAAGCCCTCTGCATTCTTGTGACGGATGATGGAGACGTTGAAAACCGGCTCTTGCGGTTGCCGGAGGGTGTGCCGGCGACCAGCCTCATCGAAGCGGGCAACTACCTGTCGACCCGTATGAAGGGTCGTACCTTGAGCGAGGTACGCGATACGATCACCCTGGAACTCCGGGAGAAGCGAGCCGAGCTGGATGCGGTGGCAACTGGGCTTGTGGAGGCCGGGCTCGCGGAATGGTCTGGCGCCGCGCCTGGCCAAGGTCGATCCTTGATTGTACGGGGCCGCGCCAATCTCCTTGAGGATGCCAAAGCGTCCGAGGACTTAGACCGCGTTGGCGAGCTCTTCGAAGCCATGGAGCGCCAGAAAAGCCTGCTGGAAGTCCTTGAATCGGCTGACGATGCCGACGGTGTTCGTCTTTTTATCGGCTCTGAGAACCGACTTTTCTCATTGACGGGTTCAAGCCTGATTGTCGCTCCCTATATGAGCGCTCAACGAAAAGTGATCGGCTCCCTTGGAGTGATTGGGCCGACGCGTATTAATTACGCCCGCGTCATACCGATGGTCGATTACACAGCGAAAATGGTCGGCGACATTTTAAGACGTGGCCGAGCGGATGAGAGATAAGGGACTTCGATGACGATCGATACGAATAGCAATCCATCTAATGATGACATCCAAACAGCTGAGGACGTTGAAAACGCCGAGACGTCTCCTCCGGCGCCAGAGGAGGCCGTGTCCGAAGTCGATCCGCTCGAAACACTCCGCGCCGAGAATGCGGAGCTCAAAGACAAGTTCCTGCGCGCCGTTGCGGAGGCTGACAATGCCCGCAAGCGCGCCGACAAACAGTCTGCCGACGCGCGCGTCTACGCGATCGAGAAGTTTGCAGGCGATATTCTCTCGGTCGCCGATAATCTTGCCCGCGCTTTGAAGGCGCTTAATGATGAGGCCCGCGTCGACCTGTCAGAGGCGGGTAAGAGCCTCCTTGCTGGCATCGAAATGACGGAAAAGGAACTCTACACCGTAATGGCTCGCCATGGCGTGACAGCGATCGATGCCGCACCTGGTGCAACCTTTGACCCGAACGTCCACGAAGCCGTGACCCAGATTCCGTCGGATCAGCCGGAAGGCACCGTTGCAGAACCCTTCCAAACGGGGTGGCGGATCGGTGAACGGACCCTGCGGGCCGCCCTTGTCGCCGTCAGTGCAGGGCCTGCCAAGTAGCGGCTCTCTTGGTCGGTCACGCGAGGGCACACACGCGTCACGCTGGGTAAACTGGAAGTGAGACCCCTTTCGCGAGCGTACGCGATCGTTCATCTGTGTTCGTGAAGACCGCGGTGTGGCGTTTATCGCCTTTCCCCGGAGGTCTTTAACGAATTTTCGGGCGGCACCTTCGGTGTCCGTCTCGATCGAACACGAAGGAACGATCAATGAAAAAGCTCATTGCTGTTTTTGCGGCGCTCATGGCCGTGTTTGCCATGTCCGCACCGGCCAATGCCCAGTTCTTTGGCGGTAAGAAAGACTACATCTATGAAAAAGGCGGCTACGCCATCGATGGCTATGACACGGTAGCCTACCACGATCTCGATGCGACGGCCCTCGACGATGACGGCCTGCCAACCATCAAAGCGGTTGAAGGCGATCCGCAATTCTCGGCTGAATACCAAGGTGCGACTTGGATTTTCTCTTCGCAGGAAAACCTCGACCGTTTTAACGCCGACCCTGCCCAGTACGCCCCAGCTTATAATGGCTACTGCGCTTATGCCGCCGCACAAGGCAGCCTTGCGAAAACCAATCCAAACGCTTGGCGCATCATCGAGGGGCAGCTCTATCTGAACTTTAACTCCTCAATCCAACGCAAATGGGTGCGTGACATCCCAGGCCACATCGAACAGGCTGATTCAAACTGGGATGAGCTTGCCGGCAAGCTGAAAGCTCCGGGCGCTTAAGCTCGCCAGCCTCGGAAACCAAAAAGAAAAGCGTCGGCCCCAAGGCCGGCGCTTTTTTCTTGTTCGCTGCTGCGCGAGGAAATGAAGTAGCCCCCTTGCGGAGGGCTATCGACACACCATATCGCTCACGAAGCGGTGATCCGGCCCCTCGGGACGGCGCCGATCCTAATCCAGTGGAGCTGCCGTACGGGCGCGCTGCAAAGCAGGCCTCATCCCCCGGACGGTGAGCAGCCGAAAGACGAGGACAAGACTTATGGGAAAGATCATTGGGATCGACCTTGGAACCACCAATTCCTGTGTTGCTGTTATGGAAGGCGGCCAGGCGAAAGTCATCGAAAATGCAGAAGGCGCACGGACGACCCCATCGGTCGTCGCCTTTAATAAGGATGCCGAGCGCCTGATCGGCATGCCGGCCCGGCGCCAATCTGTAACCAATCCTGACTTCACCTTCTACGCCATCAAACGTTTGATCGGCCGCGTCTTTGATGACCCGACAGCGCAGAAAGACAAGGAATTATCGCCCTTCGACATCGTGAAGGGGCCAAACGGCGATGCCTGGGTCAAAGGCCGCGACAAAGATTATGCGCCTCAGGAAATTTCCGCCTTCATCCTTCAGAAGATGAAGGAAACGGCGGAAGCCTATCTCGGCGAGACGGTCACCCAGGCTGTCATCACGGTTCCTGCCTATTTCAACGACGCCCAGCGCCAAGCCACCAAGGACGCTGGCCAGATTGCGGGCCTCGAAGTTCTGCGGATCATCAACGAACCGACAGCAGCAGCGCTCGCCTACGGGCTTGAAAAGTCCGAAGGCAAGACGATCGCGGTTTATGACCTCGGCGGCGGCACGTTTGACGTCTCGATCCTCGACATTGGCGACGGCGTGTTTGAAGTGCTGTCGACCAATGGCGACACCTTCCTCGGCGGAGAAGACTTCGACCTCCGCATCGTCGACTATCTCGCCGAAGAGTTCAAAAAAGACAGTGGTATCGATCTCAAAAAGCAGAAAGATGCGCTCCAACGTCTGAAGGAAGAGGCGGAGAAAGCTAAGAAAGAGCTGTCCTCGGCGTCTTCTTATGAAGTGAACCTGCCCTTCATCACCATGGATATGGAAACGAAGGAGCCGAAGCACCTCAATCTCAAGCTGACCCGTGCGAAATTCGAGTCGCTTGTGGAAGACCTCATCCAGCGCACGATTGAACCGTGCCGGAAGGCGCTCCAGGACGCAGGCAAATCCACATCGGATATTGACGAAGTAGTCCTCGTCGGCGGGATGACGCGGATGCCGGCTGTGCAGGCCGCGGTCGAGAAATTCTTCGGCAAGCCACCCCATAAGGGTGTGAACCCGGATGAAGTCGTTGCCATCGGCGCGGCGATCCAGGCCGGTGTTCTCCAGGGCGATGTGAAGGACGTCGTACTCCTCGACGTCACGCCTCTGTCGCTCGGAATCGAAACCCTAGGCGGCGTGTTCACGCGCCTCATCGACCGGAACACAACGATCCCGACCAAGAAGAGCCAGGTCTTCTCGACCGCTGAAGACAATCAGCCGGCCGTGACGATCCGCGTCTTCCAGGGTGAGCGGGAAATGGCAAGCGACAATAAAATGCTCGGTCAGTTCAATCTTGAAGGGATCGCGCCGGCGCCGCGCGGCTTGCCGCAGATCGAGGTTACGTTCGATATCGATGCCAACGGCATCGTTAATGTCTCGGCGAAAGACAAGGCGACCGGCAAGGAACAACAGATCACGATCCAGGCGAATGGCGGTCTCTCGGATGATGAGATCAACAATATGATGAAGGACGCCGAGGCGAATGCCGCGGCTGACAAGGAACGCCGGGAGCTTGTGGAAGCGAAAAACCATGGCGAGTCTCTGATCCATCAGACCGAGAAGCAAGTCGCAGAGCACAGCGATAAGGTCGACGGCCAGGTTAAAACCGACATCGAGGCCGCGTCGACGGAACTTCGGTCAGCGCTTGAGGGCGAGGACCTGGAGGATATCAAGGCGAAGACGCAAAACCTGATGACGGCGGCCATGAAACTCGGCGAAGCCATCTATGCCAGCCAGCAAGAAGCCACAGCCCATGCCGATGCGGCGGCCGATGCCGCGGCGGACGGCGACGATGTGGTCGATGCTGACTTTGAAGAAGTCGACGGCGACGAGAAAAAGTCGGCCTAGTCGCTTCACTTCGCGAATATCAAAAACCCTTCTGGCCCAGCCGGAAGGGTTTTTTTATGACCGGTCCACGGACGCTAGGTCTTCGAGTGCCGCGACGACCTCCGGGTTCTGCAGGAGGGTTCCGGCCGCCTTCAGCCCGGCTTTGCTCAGCCGTTGGCGAGCGTCGTTGTCCTTCAAAAGCGCGATGACTGTCGCGGCAAAGGCCGCTGGCGTCTCGGCGGTCTGCACGAGGTCATCCAAAGTATCGCCATAGCCATCAATACCGGCGGGGTAGGCCACGATGGGCAGGCCCAGCCCCAAATACTCGCCAACTTTGATCGAGATCCCACTCATCAGCCGTGTCGGCAACAGCCCGATGAGATCTGGCCCTGCGAAATCGGCAAGATCCGGCACGAGGCCGCAAATCTTTACGCCTTCGCCGATTAAGTGAGACGGTAAATGGTGTCCCACCGGACCGACAATATGAACTTGAACCCCTGGCACTTCCGCAAGCACCGACGGCCAGATATCGGCCAGAAAATGCGCGATCGCGTCCCGGCTGCCCTGCTGATTGGCGCCAATATAGACAAGACCCGGCGTCTCCCGCTGC
>JBCAWP010000021.1:0-16510 GCA_038534535.1 Pseudomonadota bacterium | reverse complement strand
GTTTCGCCCGCCCGCGCTTTGGCGAGACTGGCGAGCAAAGGCACATCGTCTCGTCCAGTATCCACCGCGGATAAGGCCGCGCCGACAGCGGACCGTGTGAGTTCTAGCTCTGTGAACATCAGTGCGGCGCGGTGTTGCAAGGCTTGGAACGACCCAATCAATTGACCGAACTGCCGGCGTGTCTGCAGATATTGATGGGTGATCTCAAATGCGGCCATCGCGGTGCCGAGCATTTCCGCCGCGAGCCCAATTCGCGCGCGGTCGAGGACAGCCTCGAGCAGGGGCGCCGCGCCGCCCACCTCTCCGATCGCTTCGCTGGCGATCGCGCCGTCGAGCGCGACATGTGCCGCGCCATGCGAGTCGAGTGTGTTGAGCGTCTGGACCGAAACTCCGCTTGCATCGCGTGGCAACAGGAACAGACCGAGATGATTCGAAGCGCCATTGCCGGCGCCGGTGCGCGCGGCGACGATAAAGTGATCGGCGTGGTGGGCATCGGGCACGAATTTCTTCAGGCCGGTCAGGCGGTAGCCATCACTCTCGGCAATGGCCTCGGTTGAGATCCGCGATGGGGCGTGATGGGGTGTCTCATCAAGGGCGAGCGCAAAGGTCGCCTCCCCGGCGGCGATCTTCGGTAGCCATGCCGCCTGCAAGGCTGAATCGCCGGAGAGCTGGAACAGAGAGGCTGCGATCAGGGCCGTCTGCAAGAGCGGCGTCACCGCCAGGGTGCGGCCCTGGGCTTCGAGAATCTGGCCGAGGCCAACGAGGCCAAAATGCTCCCCGCCGGGCTCATCCGGGATGATGACGCCAAAAAAGCCGAGCTCAGCGAGCTTACGGCGTGTATCGGGATCAATGCCGTTGGCACCGGCATCCCGCAGGGCACGCAAATGGGACACCGGCAATTCGTCGCGCACAAACGCCATCGCTGTGTCGCGGAGCATTTGCTGGTCATCGGTGAGGAGAAACGTCATTTAAAAGTCTCGCTTATCTTATCGGTTTTGCGCTCGCGCCAGATGGCAGCGGCGTCGCGTCCGATGACCCGGCCGAGCCAGGCCGGAACGGCGGCCAAGACGGTGAGCCCGAGGACGATGAAAAGTGTGCCCGGGTCATCATAAGCCCCGGAAAGAAAGAGAAATCCGACCCCAATTAGGAGCGCTGGCCCGAAAGCCAGCCACCAAAGAACCTGTTTCAATTGTGCCCGGTCGCGAAAAAACGGCACAGCGAAGCCCACAAGGAGCGCCGTGATCAGGCCGGCAAACAAGATGGCCGATGCCACCATCTATTGGTGGTCTCTCAGGCCGAGCACGCGCTTGGCAATCACGTTTAGATTGACCTCGCTCGTGCCGCCTTCAATTGAGTTACCCTTAGCCCGCAGCATGGCACGGGTGGCCGATATCGCGTGCGGATCAAAGCCCTCCCCCGACCAGCCGAGCCCCTCGGTGCCAAGCGCCTCGACCGTGAGCTCGGTTTTTTCCTGGTTCAGCTTCGCTGCGCAGTATTTGGCAATCGACGTCATCGCGCCGACATCCTGACCGGATTGTGCGGCTTCGGTGCCGCGCCGGATCGTCAGCCCGAATGCACGGTCATACATCAGGTGTTTCGCAATACGGCCTCTGAGGTCGCCATCGGCAAGGCGGCCGGCGGCATCGGTCCCCACATGGTGTTTGGCAATATCCGAGACGGTCAACGCACCGCCGCCGGCACTGGTTGACCCAAATCCCGAGGCCGAAATGGACTGGCGCTCAAATTGGAGCAGGCGTTTGGCGATGGTCCATCCGCCATTGATTTCACCGACGAGTTGATCCTTCGGCACCTTCACATCCGTAAAGAAGGTTTCGCAGAAGGGCGAGGAGCCGGAAATCAGTTTAATCGGACGGGTTTCAACGCCGGGGCTTTCGATATCGAACAGGATGAAGCTGATCCCGCCATGCTTGTCCGATTGGCTGGTGCGCACCAGACAGAAAATCCAGTCCGCATGGTTCGCATAGGAGGTCCAGACCTTCTGGCCATTGATGAGATAATGGTCGCCCATATCGTCGCAGCGCGTCTGCAGACCGGCGAGATCTGACCCCGCGCCAGGCTCGGAATAACCCTGGCACCAGCGCGTTTTGCCGTGGACGATATCCGGGATGAAGCGTTTCTTTTGCTCTTCTGATCCAAACTCAAGCAGTGCCGGACCGAACATCCACAGACCGAAAGACCAAAGCGGCGGACGCGCCTTGATGCGCGCCAATTCTTCCCTGAGCACGAGCGCTTCGCTGGATGAGAGGCCACCGCCACCATATTCGGTCGGCCATTCCGGCGCCGTCCAGCCCTTCTCCCCCATACGCTCAAGCCACAGCTTGGTATCGGGGTTCTGGAAGTCCTGTTTCCGGCCACCCCAGATCACGTCCGCGTCGGACGATAGAGGCGTACGCATGGACGGCGGACAATTCTCCTCCAGCCAGCCGCGCACATCGTCTCGAAACGCCGATAGCGCAGCGCTATCTCCGTAGGCCATGGCCGTCCTCCATCTCACTTCGTTTTCTATTAGGATACTACGCCGGTGACGGGCCGCCGCCAAGCCGTCACGCGACGTTATCCAGCACGCGCACCAGAAAAAGTTCTTTTTTTGTTCTCGCTCATGTGTTAACGATTTTTGGGCTGGGAGACGCCGGATATGGTCAGTCGGATCACAACATTTGCCTTTGAAGGCGTGGAAGCGAAACCCGTGGATGTGCAGGTCCAGATGAGTGGGTCCAGTCCCTATTTTGCGATTGTCGGGTTACCGGACAAAGCCGTCGGAGAAAGTCGGGAACGGGTCCGCGCCGCCTTCGCGTCCATCGGGCTCGCCCTGCCGCCTAAGCGGATCATCGTCAATCTCGCGCCCGCCGACTTACCAAAGGAAGGCAGTCATTACGACCTTGCCATTGCGCTTGCCATGCTCGCGGCCATGGATGTCATTGCGCCTGATGCCCTCGACGGACACGCCGCGCTCGGAGAATTATCGCTGGATGGCCGGCTCGGGCCGACCCTCGGCATTCTGCCGGGGGCCATGGCTGCAGAGGCGATGGGCTTGCGGATCGTTTGCCCCGCCATGTGCGGATCTGAAGCCGCCTGGGCGGGGGGCGCCGCCATCGCGGCCGATAGCCTGATTGCCCTCGTCAATCATTTTTCAGGCCGGGCCGTCCTGTCTCCGCCCAATCGCGGCGAGCTGAGATCTGCCCCGCCTGGGCCCGATCTGCGGGACGTGAAAGGACAGGACGCAGCGAAACGAGTGCTTGAGATCGCCGCTGCGGGAGGCCACAATCTCCTATTCTGCGGACCGCCGGGGTCGGGCAAGTCGATGCTCGCCCAGCGATTGCCTGGCTTACTACCGCCGCTGTCAGCGCGGGAACTGCTCGAGGTGAGTCAAATCCAATCGGTGGCGGGGCTTTTGGAGCGCGGCGAACTATCCCGTGTCCGGCCCTATCGGGCGCCGCACCATTCGGCCTCCATGGCAGCCCTTGTGGGCGGCGGCTTGAAAGCCCGCCCAGGCGAAGTTTCGCTTGCCCATCACGGCGTGCTTTTTCTCGATGAGTTGCCCGAATTTAACGCTCAAGCTCTTGATGCACTTCGCCAACCCATTGAGACTGGCGAGGCGATGATTTCTCGGGCCAATAGACATGTCCGCTATCCCGCCAGGTTTCAGCTCGTCGCCGCGATGAATCCCTGCCGGTGCGGCGGCGGCCCGGGAGAAGCGGCGTGCCGCCAGATGCCAGCCTGCCAGCTCAAATACCAGTCGCGGCTTTCGGGTCCGTTCCTCGACCGCATCGATTTGTTCTTCGATACCCCTCCGGTGACGGCCATCGACCTCTCCTTACCGCCCGCGGCGGAAGGCACGGCGGAGATGGCGGCCCGCGTGAAAGCCGCGAGGGACGTACAGGCGGACCGCTATGTTGCCGAGACCGCCGACAGTCATCGACGCATCAATGTGGATGCAAGCCCGCAAGACTTAGAGACCCATGCCCAGCCAGACGTGGCCGGCGCAGAATTACTGTCTGACGCCGCGATCAAGCTCCACCTGACCGCGCGCGGCTATCACCGCGTCCTGAAAGTCGCGCGCACCATTGCTGACCTGGATGGATCGACAGCTGTGCGGCGCCTCCATATCGCAGAAGCCCTGTCCTATCGGCGGCGCGCGCCCGGCTCGGAACACGCGGCCCACCCCGGCATGCTCGCGCGATAAAACTATCCTTAACCGTTTCGACCACCTTGTGACCTATGACCGACGATCTCCCGACCCAGGCCCAGGCGGAAAAGGCCTTTCTTGCCACGGCAAGTCATGAGATCCGGACACCGCTGAACGGTATTCTGGGCACAGTATCCCTATTGCTCGAAACTGACTTGACCCCGGCGCAAAGGGAATATGCAGACGCGATCCGTGTGAGCGGCTCGCGCCTTCTCGAATTGCTGAACAATGTCCTCGACTATGCCCGGCTCGATGCCGGCGCATTGGACCTCGAGGCGACGCCATTTTCGCCGGCAGAGCTTGCCCGCGAAGTCACCGAATTGCTCGCCCCACGGGCCCACAGTGCCGGCATCGACCTAGCCGTGCGATCAACAAACCATGCCGACGGCATGGTTTGTGCCGATGCAGGCCGCATTCGCCAGATCCTGTTCAACCTCATTGGGAACGCGCTGAAATTCACCACGGAGGGCGGTGTCCTCATCGATGTGTCCACGACGGATGAGCAGGTGATTTGGACGATTACCGATTCCGGCCCGGGCATCCCGCCGGAAGACCGCGCCCGCCTCTTTGAAGCTTTTCGGCAATCCTCCGCAGCGGACGCCCAACGGGATGGTGGTGTCGGCCTCGGCCTCGCAATCGTGCAACGCTTGAGCGATGCCCTCGGCGGAACGATCGAGGTTTGGGGCGGGCCCGGGCTCGGCACAGCCTTCCAGTTCGTGCTGCCCATGCCATGCGCATCGCCGGCGGGCCGCACGCCGAGCGCGACGGCCAAAGTAGCCCTGATCGGCCTGCCCGCGCCAACGATTTTGGCCAGCAGCTTTGCGCTGGCCCAGGCCGGCGCGACGCCGATCGTCAAACCAGCGGGGACACGTCTGAAAGACTGCGATGTCATCTTGGCCGGCGCCGATCTACCAAGCGCCGAGATTGCACGACTTGCGGCCATGGCCCCGACCCTGGTGGTGCTCCGCCCGACAGACCGCAAGGCGATCACACGCTTTCGCCTGCTGGGAGCAGCTGGATGGCTCGTTCGCCCCCTGCGGCCGACTTCCTTGATTGAGCGCGTTGGGCTGGCCCAGGCGGGCGCACGCGATCTCGGGGACGACACGCGCACCGCCCCAAACGCCGGCACACGGGTTCTTGTCGCCGATGACAATGCCATCAACGCCCTCGTTGCACAGCGTGCCTTGGAAAAGTCCGGGTTTACAGTCACGCTCGCCGGCACGGGCGTCGAAGCGCTCGAAGCGACGGAGACGACTCAGTTCGTAATGATCCTTATGGACCTTAGAATGCCAGTCATGGATGGCTTTGCGGCAACCGAGGCCTTGCGGGCCCGCGGTGTGACCACGCCAATCATTGCCGTCTCGGCCGAAATCAATCCCGAAATCGAAGCACGCGCCAAAGCCGTCGGTGTCGATGCGGTCGCGGCCAAGCCGCTGGACGCCGAAGCCTTAAGGCATCTCGCCGACGCCTGGATTTCCGTGCCCGGTCGCCGGCAGGGGGCCGCATGACCGACACGGTCGCTGAACCGAGCGCGCAGACCGAGCCGCGGGTTTATCGCGCCTTCAAAGCGCTAAAAGACCGTCGAATGGCGGCGATGTTTCTCCTGTCGTTCGCCGCCGGGCTGCCCTATGGCGCGACGCTCGGTCTTCTAAATGCCTGGCTCACAGAAGTGGGTATCACGCCCGCCACGATCGGCGTCTTGTCCCTCGTCTCGATGGGCTATGCCTTCAAATATCTCTGGGCCCCAATATTCCAGACGCCGCGCCCCGTGGCCGGGCTCCGCCAACTCGGCGCACGGCGGTCCTGGTTGCTGCTGCTTCAGATCATCATGACCGGGCTATTGTGCGTCTATGCGATCGTTGATCCGGTGGCGAATATTGGCCTTGTGGCTTTTGTGGCGCTGATCGTGTCCCTTGTCTCGCCGACGCACGACCTCATCCTCGATGCCTGGCGGATCGAAGTCGCCAGGTCCGACGAAGACAAAGATTTGATGTCGGCCCTCTACCAATTTGGATACAAGTCTGCGGGCTTCATCACAGGCTTTTTCGCCCTATTGATGGCCGACTATTATGGCTGGACGTTCGTGTTCGTCATGGTCGCGGGCTTTATGGTCATCGCCATTTCGGGGACGTTGTTGGCGCCCGAGCCGGCGAGTTCAGCGCAGCCATCCGGCCGGCGCGCCAGCTATTATCCGAGCCTGCCGCCGGGCATTATTCGGCCTGCGGTGCTGACCATGGCCGCCTCGTGGGCCATTGCCCTCCTGATGATTGTTCAATTTGTGATCCGCGCCCTTGGGGATGGCGCGTCGGGCCGTGTCTTCGTCCAGCAGCAGGGCCCCTGGATCGTGGCCCTCACCGTCCTTGTGCCAGCGGCGATCTCGGCCCTCCTTGTCTTTCGTTACAAGGGTGATGTTGTCGAAACCGACACGGCGAGCCGCGCCGGATCCCGGACCGACCGGTTATACGCGTCGCTCTTCCGGGCCATTTTCGATCCGTTTATGGACCTGATGCAACGCCTGCGCTGGGGTGTCATTCTCGTTCTGCTCCTGGCCCTGACATATCGGTTTACAGACGCCGTCTGGGGCTCATTCGCCTACCCCTTTTATCTCGGTGAGAATTACGGAGCGATCGGACACTCGCTCACGGATGTCGGTATTGCGTCAAAATTTTTCGGCGTGATCGCCACAATTCTCGGGTCACTCCTCGGCGCGGTTTTGATTGCAACGCTTGGCCGTATGCCGGTCTTTTTCATTGGCGGCATTGTCGCAGCCGTGACGAACCTTCTTTATGCGGACCTTGCCGCGGGCGCGGCCGCCCTTGACGGGTTTCTCTCATTCACACGTCTTGAAACGCCGCTCGTCGCCTTTGCCGAATGGGCGGGGAAGATTCAGCCCGACGATATCACCATTGCCGCCGACCAAGGCCAGCGCCTCGCAAGGCTCATGCTGACGATCTTCGCTGAGAACATTGCCGGGGGCCTCGCGCTTGTGGCCATGACGGCCTACCTCACCTCCATTGTGAACCCGCGCTTTGCCGCCGTGCAGTATGCCCTCCTCGCATCGCTCACCATGTTGATCGGCACCCTCGGTCGTCCGTGGCTCGGCGAACTCATCGAACAGCGCGGCTTCTATTACGTCTTTATCGTGACGTTCTGGCTCGGCGGCGTCGCGGTTGTTCTGTCGGCCATTGAGTGGTGGCGCCAATCGCGCGACCCTTCGGGCGGAAAGAGCCTGATTCTCGAAGAGGAAGTGAGTTAGCCACCGCCCTATTCCGCCGTCGCACGATTGATCGCCGCGCCAGTGCGTTCGACATAGTCGGGCTGCTCAGCGATATCATAGTGGCCAGCCTTCGAGAATTCGAGGCTCAGCACATCGTGCCCGCGCGCTTCGAGCTTCGAAGCGAGATCCCGCGTGGCCGCGATCGGTAATTCGCGATCGGCTTCGCCTGCGAGCACAGTGATCGGTCCATCAAACCCATCGAGCGCGGCAACACTGTCATAGCGAAGCAACCGCTCGTCGAGCTTTACACGAATGAAGGGTTTCAAATACCAGGGCAAACCGAAACGCGAGATCGCGCTTGTGTCGCTGAACGTCGCTTCAAGCACGACACCTTCAAGTTCATCCCCCAAGTGTTTGAAGAGCCGCGAGCAAAAGAAACCGCCCATGGAGTGGCCCCAAACCATGACGCGATCATAAGGCTCAGTTTTCACGCGGTCGGCGACGGCAGACAGGGCAAGCTCGAAGTTCTTCAGCGTGGGCGGTCCGGCGCTGTCGCCATAGCCTGGATAGTCAAAAATGACTGCGTCGCCGAAAGGTAGAACAGCGCCGAGATATCGAACCCCATCGCTCTGGCGATCGGTCGTATTGCCCATACAGGTGACAATCAGACGATCGGCGTGGGCGCCTTCGAGTTGTTGCGCCCAGCTCAAGCCCAACGGACCGATTTCAGACGCTAGCCATTCATGCCGAAGGGCACTGCCGCTCGGCATCTCGTCTTCATTCAGAAGGTTGAGCGTTTGAAAGTCCGTCCGCCGATAATCGGGGTCGGCGACGAACACGTCCTCGGGCGTGACCGGCACGGAACAGGCCGCAACGGCGCCACCAGCAAGAACGACAAATAGGGCTTTACGCATGGATATACCTTTCCTGGTCCCCGCCGAGGCGGGATGAGGGATTGAGAAACAGTGGGATACTTGGGTTAGCCAGCTTGGCGCAGCGGCGTCCGGAAATGATCTTCGTCTTCGCCCGGCGGCGCCCGTTTCAGAATGTCACCCGGCTCGCAGTCGAGATAATCGCAAATCGCCGCAAGGGTCTCAAAACGAACGCCTTTGACCTTGCCGGACTTCAGGAGCGAAAGGTTTGAGGGTGTGATCCCGATTGCACGCGCCAACTCGTTTGACTTCACCTTGCGCCGCGCGAGCATGACGTCGAGTTCGACTAAAATCTCCCGCATCACACAAACCCTTTATTGTCTTGGGCAATACGAACGCCGAGCGCCATGATCCGCGCAAAAACGAAGAGCCCCGCGCCCGTGAGAAGAATGGGGATCGTCTCGCCATGGAACCAGGCACGATCTGGGCTACCAAGTGCCCGCATAACCGGTTGGGCCAGACCTGGCGCAAGCGCGTAGATCACGAGCCCTGCCCCAGCACGGTTCATGTGCCGGATGGGCGCGTCGGCGAACACGATGCCTTGCCGGTAGCAGGCAAACAGCCGCTTCAAACTCCAAAGCGCAAGCAGGAGGCTCGCATAGATGACGCCGGCGAGCACCAACCCCGCAGCCTGCAAGACGATCGGAAGGGACGACACTGTCACGCCATCGACCGGCGCCGTGGACGGGTCGATTGTCAGCCATCCTCCGTCCGCGGTGAACGTCACATAGCGCCCCGGCACATAGGCGAGGACAAGGATTGTCAGAAACAATACCGTCGCCAATCCGGCCAGCAGGGCAAAACCAATCTCGAACGGCGATGAGAGCCAGCGGATTTGCCGCAAAGCAATCGGCTCCGCCGTTTCGGCATCCGATCGGTAAAGCATCTCAATCCGTGCATCAAGCATAAGCATCCTCCGCGATTTCAGTATCACGGCGAATAGTTTCTGTAAAACAGAAATTTATTTCTGCTTAGGGGCTATCCGTCTCGCAAAGCATACCCGGCGGAACGGACCGTCCGGATCGGGTCTTCGCCTGCACTTTTGAGGATCTTCCGCAAGCGCCCGACATGGACGTCAACGGTGCGCAGCTCCACATAAACATCCGAGCCCCAAACCGCATCCAGCAATTGCTCCCGGGAAAACACCCGACCAGGAAACTGCATGAAATGGTCGAGCAGCCGATACTCGGTCGGACCGAGGTGGAGGTCTTCGCTATTGCGCGTCACCTTATGGGCGGTTCGATCAATGGTGATGTCGCCAACCGTGACGGTATCTTCCACGAGGCCCGGCCGGATCCGCCGCATCACGGCCCGGATCCGCGCCATTAACTCCGTCGTCGAAAAGGGCTTCGTGATGTAGTCGTCGGCCCCCGTGTCGAGGCCCCGAACACGGTCGGTTTCCTCGGATCGAGCCGTCAACATGATGATCGGCAGGTTTTTTGTCTGCGACCGGCTTCTGATCCGCCGGCAGACTTCGATACCGGGCACCTTCGGCAGCATCCAATCCAAAAGCAGAAGGTCGGGCGCGCGCTCCTCGATCAGCAAGAGCGCTTCCTCACCATCGGCGGCGACGCCAACGTCGTAATCTTCGCGTTCGAGATTGTATTTGAGAAGCTCGCAAACCGCGGCCTCGTCTTCTGCGATCAGCACATACGGGGTCATAGGGGCGTTCCTTCATCCATCGGGCTTGGAAGCTCATCGGCTTTCGGCCGATCATCGGCACTCAGATAATCGCCTGTGACAGAAAAATAAATCATTTCTGCGATGTTTGTGGCGTGGTCACCGATCCGCTCAAGATTTTTGGCCATGAACAGAATATGGGCACAGTCACCAATCGTGCGCGGATCCTCAATCATGTAGGTGAGGACTTCGCGGAAATAGCTATTGTAGAGCTGGTCGACATCCTCATCGCTAATCCAGAACTTCGTCGCCCGCGCCGGATCGCGGTTTCGAAAGGCATCCAAGACGCCCGATAGTTGCGCCGTCACCGCCCGGCCCATGCGGTCGATGCCTTTCAGCACATCGCGCCGGGCAAAGCCTTCCAGGACCCCGGCGCGCTTCGCAATGTTCTTTGCAAGGTCGCCGACCCGTTCCAATTCATTGGCAATTTTAAGGGCCGACAATACTTCCCTAAGGTCGCGGGCCAGCGGCTGGCGCCGTGCAATAATCTCGATAATACGCCGTTCAATGTCCGCTTCCAGCGCATCGACATCGGCATCGCGCGCCACCACCATCGTCGCAAGCGTATCGTCGCTTTTCACGGTGGCCTCGCAGGCATCGCCCGTCATCGCCTCGGCCAATCCGCCCATGCGAAGGATATCGGCCGACAGTGCTTCAAGCTCGTCGGTATAAGCACTTACTATGTGTTCGGTCATGGCGCCCTTCTCTAGCCGAACCGGCCCGTAATGTAATCCTGTGTCTGGGTCTCGACGGGATTGGTGAAGATCCGTCCGGTATCGCTCATTTCAATCAGCCGGCCGAGGTGGAAGAACGCCGTCTGCTGTGAGACGCGCGCGGCCTGCTGCATCGAATGTGTCACGATGACAATGCAGTATCTGGCCCGCAATTCATCGATCAACTCCTCGATCCGCGCGGTGGCTATCGGATCGAGCGATGAGCAGGGCTCATCCATCAGAATGACTTCCGGGCTGATGGCGATGGCGCGGGCGATGCACAGCCTCTGCTGTTGACCACCCGAAAGGCTCGCCGCCGGCGCCTCCAGGCGATCTTTGACCTCGTCCCAGAGCCCAGACCGGCGCAGGCTCTTTTGGACAATCGCTTCCAGCGCATCCTTCCCTTCAGCGAGGGCGTGGATGCGCGGTCCGTATGCCACATTCTCGAAAATCGATTTGGCAAAGGGATTTGGCTTTTGAAAGACCATGCCCACCGAGGCGCGGAGCAGGACCGGATCAATCCCCGTGGAGTTGACGTCGATCCCATTCATGAGGATCTCACCAGTGACGCGGGCCCCAGCGATCGTGTCATTCATTCGGTTGAGACACCGCATGAATGAGGACTTTCCGCAACCGCTTGGGCCGATCAGCGCGGTGACCGACCGGTCGGGAATATCAAGGGAGACATCATAAATTGCCCGCTTGGTGCCGTAGGTCACGTTGACGTTCCGACAGGAGATTTTCACGGACCGCCCACTTACGGTGGCGGCCGGTTCTGTCCCTGGGGCTGTACTCGTATCGTCAGGCATGTCTCTACCGCTGTTCCAGCCTGTTCCTCAGATATACGGCGAAGGCGTTGATCGCCAGCAAAAGCGCCAGCAGAACGACGACGGCGGCCGCTGTGAGAGGCTCCCAAGCGCGCTCGGCCCCTTTTGACCAATTGAAGATGAGAACCGGCAGGGTCGTCGCCTCGTCACGAATGCCCGATGGCACCTCCACAACGAATGCCACCATTCCGATCAGAAGGAGCGGAGCCGTTTCGCCGAGCGCCCGGGCCAGCCCGATAATCGATCCCGTTAAGATGCCAGGCATCGCGAGGGGTAAAACATGGTCCGCCACAACTTGAACCCGCGTCGCGCCGATGGCGAGGGCCGCGTTTCGATGGTCCATCGGGACCGTGCGAAGCGCAGCCCGCGCCGAAATGATGATCGTCGGCAAGGTCAAAAGCGCCAGCACAAGCCCGCCGACAAGCGGCGCAGAGCGCGGCAAGTCGGCCAAGTTGAGCAAGACGGCCACCCCCAACAGGCCAAAGATGATGGACGGCACCGCAGCGAGGTTATTGATGTTCAATTCTATGAAGCGCGTCAGGCGCCCGTCGCGCGCAAATTCCTCGAGATAGACGGCGGCCATAATACCGATCGGGACCGCGAGTGAGGCTGTAACGACCATGGTCAACAAAGACCCGACAAGCGCGGCGAGAATGCCGGCAAGTTCCGGATAGGTACTATCGGTCCCAGTAAAAAATCTGAGATTTAGCCCTTGCCGAATCAAACCGTCCTCTTGAAGCCATCGGGCCATGGCCGCTTGCCGGTCTGAAAACACGCGTTCCGTTTCCGGGGTCCATAATAGCCGCAGCCGCCCTGACACGACGAGCGTATCCGGCGCGCCAACGAGACCCCCCAAGAGGGGTTCAATCATCAAGTTATTTTCCGAAACGGCAGTCCCCTTCCAGACGCCTTGATCTGTTTCGAAGAGCAGGCTCGGTGTCTCCGATGTTAGCACGCCGTCTTCCGTTTCGGCTCTCGCGCGGTCAAGCAGGCCCGCCCCAGATGGCGGGACACGGAGTGTTGCAGCGCCGGCAAAGGACGGCGTCAGCACGAACGCATTCGCCTCACGGACAAATTCGGCGCTGGAGCGTCCTTTCAAGTAGAGGTCGATGTCATCGGAAATGGGGATCGTCACCGGCGCCGCCCTGCCGCGGGTCTTCAGAACAGCTGCTTGGCGTTCAGCTTCTGCCACGATGGCGAGGCGCGGAACCATCAAAGAGAGGTCGCGCGCTGCATCAAGGCTGTCACCAATGTCCGGCAACGCGTCCGTAATATCCCCACGCACGGCCGCCGTAAAATCAGCGATCGGCGACGATCCATCCGTCGTTGCAAGGGCTGAGAGGCGGGTTTCGAGTGTCAACTCGTGGCGGACAAAGGCACTTGAGGCCAACAAAAACAGGCTCGCCAGCAAGGCTGCCAACATCAGCGTCGCAAAGACGACGGCGCTACGGCCGGCCAATCTGAATCTATTCTCTCTTGCTCGGCGACGCGCGAGACCGGCCGAGATATCTGATCGCCAAGCGGTTTCTTGATCGGCGTCTCGGTACTCAGACATGGCGCAGATCCATCCGGCGCACAACGGACAAGGCGGCCTGGTTGAAAAACAGCGTAGTCGCGAACAAGGCGGCGCCGAGGGCAAATGCCGACAGCGTTGTCGCGCTATCGAATGCGGTATCTGCCGTCAGCAGGGAGACAATCTGCGCGGTGACCGTGGTCATGTCACTGGTCACATCGGCGGTGATGTGCGGCCGCTGGCCGGCAGCCATCACGACAATCATGGTCTCACCAACGGCGCGCGAAACCGCCAACAAGATAGCGGCAGATATCCCCGGCAGTGCCACGGGAAAGAGGATGTTCCGGATGAGTTCGGACTGGGTGGATCCGAGCGCATAACCCGCCTGGCGATACTCCTGGGGGACGGCCGTTAAAACATCGTCCACAAGAGAGGAGATGTACGGGATCGTCATGATCCCGAGGACTAACCCCGCCGCAAGGGCGCTCGACGGTTGTGCGGCCAGAAAATTGTCAGGGATAAAAGGCAGAGCGTTAATGGCCGTGGCCGCCCACTGAACGAGCGGTGCCATAAAGACGATTGCGAAGAAGCCATACACTACCGTCGGAATCCCAGCGAGAACCTCAAGAGCCGGTTTAATGAGCCGGCGGGTCGACGGGCGCGCATACTCCGAAAGATAAATCGCCGAGAACAAGCCCACCGGTATCGCAAGGCACATGGCGACGACAGCGACAACAAGCGTGCCGAAGAATAAGGGCACAGCCCCAAAGCTGCGACCGCTTTGCGCGTTCCACTCCAATCCAAATAAGAAACTGATCGGGGAGACCGTGGAGAAAAATCGGAAACTCTCAACCAGCAACGAGGCGAGAATTCCAAGCGTTACAAGCACGGCAAGGCCCGCGCTCGCTTGAAGGATGATTTCAACCCCCCGCTCGACATAGCGGCGAACCGGCGCGTCCACGGTCTGAATTCGCAAGGCAAAAAATATACCCGCCGCCCCGGCCAATAGGGCGAACAGATAGCCGAATGCCCGGACTTCGCCTCGCAGCTCCAAAAGCCGATCCGTCGCCGCCCGGTCAAAAACGTCAACCTGCTGACCAGGGCCGGAAACCGATGCGCGGTCGAGACCATCAAGGTATCGATCAAGGTCGACCATTGGCAACTCGGACAGCCGCGCCGGCAATTCCGCAACAAGGGCCCGTCGCTCAATCGGTCCATCGACAAAACTCAGAACCAGAAGTGCGGCCACGATTGGTAATAGGCATGCCAACAGGGCGAAGACGGCATGTGTGTTGGGGTGGGCCCGCAAGGGCCGCTTTGCCGCAGCTGACAATTCAAACGCGCGGATCCGGGCCGTCGTAAAAGCGGCGATGCCCATTCCGGACAGAAGGACGAAGCTCAACCACCCAAACGGCATCTCGCCGAGACTTTGAATAACGCCGGAAATCCACTCTACTCCCGTCTGCTCCTTGTCCACTAGGCGGCCTCGTTGACGGAGCTATGACAGAAGACGTTCCCCACGGATCAAATTGATCGGGCAGGCGGGGCCGGCAGCCAGATCGAAAAGGCCGTGCCGTCGCCCTCGCAGCTTTCGACGGCGAAGCCCCCGCGATGATGGGCCATGATATGTTTGACGATGGCCAATCCGAGACCGGTGCCTTCCACCGGCCCGCCGCGGCTCTGATCAACGCGGAAAAAACGCTCGCCAAGGCGCGGCAGGAATTCGGACGCAATCCCCGGCCCCTGGTCCCGCACACGGAGCCACGCAGCCTGGTTCAGTGTCGGCCCCATCAGCGGCGGCGGAGACAATAGCGTGGCACGCCGCGCGCCAGACCATCCGCGCGACGCCATGGCTTCAGCCGCTTCCAGGTCGCGGGAACGGCCGACAGACACCGTAATTTTTGCGCCGTCTTCTGAGTATTTCAGCGCGTTCCCAACGAGGTTGAGCACGACCTGACGCAGCTCGCTTTCAACGGCAATGACCGGCAAGGTCTCGTCCGGCGCGTCGAGTTCGATCGCCTGAGACTTTTGATGCCCGACCTGACGTAACGCTTCCACCGTTTCGCCCGCCACAACGACAAGATCGACCTTCTCAGTCGGAGCTTGGTGTTCGCTGAGCTCGATGCGCGATAGCGAGAGAAGATCCGTGATCATCGCCTTCATGTGGCGCGTTTGGTCCGACATGATTTCGATGAACCGGGGCCAAGCCTCCGTATCGTCCCGGGCGGGGCCTTGCATCGTCTCAAGAAACCCGGAGATCGAGGTGAGCGGCGTGCGCAGCTCGTGGCTTGCGTTCGCAAGGAAATCCGCACGTGCCTTTTCGGCCCGGCGGATTGGCGCTTGATCCACCATGACGATCAGCGCGGCCCGCGTCCCGACCTTATTGCTATCGAGCGCCGTGATCTGCGCGAGCCAGGACTGGCTCGGTTCGCGCGCCGGGGCCACCTCACACGCGCCTTGCCCGCCAGCACCGAGGACGCGATCGACTTCGGCGAGCAAATCCGGGTGGCGCAGAGAGCTGGCCGAGAGACCGGGCCGCACGGGCGGGAGGCCAAAGATCGCGCTAGCTTGCGCATTGTAGGCCGCTAATTGCCCTGACGCGTCTATCACCAAAGCCGGCTGGCCGAGGGCATCGATTAAAGCTTGGCGCGCTTTACGTGTCGCCTTCTTACCAGACTTGGATGTGCCAGATTTCCCAGCCGGCGTCGCAACGCGCGATGTGGCTGAAACGCCGAGATGGTAGGCATATCCGCCGCCCGCAACGAGTAAAAAGGCGGTAAATCCCACAGCCCACGACAAGGCGCCAGACATTGTGAGCGCTGCCACAAGGATCAGCGCACCGGTCGTCAGCACAAAGATATCCTGCCGGCGACGACGCTCATAATCTGTCAGTTTTCGACGTGTTGCCATGGCCCGTCGCAATTATTGTCTCGTCCTCGTCTCGTGACATGCCCGGACTATCATGAAATTGAAAGCTTCTAGGGGTAGCGAGGGACTGCACTGAGATGTGGGTGTGTCGAATCAGACACAAAAATGGCGATTATTGATTTTCAATAATTGTTGATTGACTTTCGAGCATTACGCGGGCTAAGTCCGCCCAGAATAAGGGATCATGACTATTGCTGACGAGATCGCACCTTTTTGCAGGTCTGTTGACTCTTTCAGGCTGCGCCACGGTCGCCGACACGGTGGCCGGCCCCGCTGCAGATGTGTCGCCAGTTCTGCCTGGCGCGCCAGAGGATTGGGCAAAGGCGGCAGTCGCCGGTGATGCCCCCGCCGGCGACTGGCTGAGCCAGTTCGAAGATCCGGTCATGGCAGACCTCATTGATGAGGCCCTGACCTCAAATCCAGACCTGAAAGCCAGCGAGGCGCGTGTGCGCGCAGCGCGTGAAACCGCACGGGCCGTCTTTGGCCGCTCGCT